>JAVUPY010000093.1 GCA_032252755.1 Terriglobia bacterium | reverse complement strand
ATGCAAGGTATTTGTGTTCAGTGTGCCGGGATAGATTATGGATGGCCGATATCGGAGCCTATCAGGGTACAGTCCCTTCCTGAAAACAATCCGTGAATGTCTAGTCCCTATTGGATACGATTTCGTTTTCCATGCTCACGTCCCCAACGCGTCCTACGACAATACGACTCAGGCTGTCTCCGGATCGCTAACGCAGCTTGCAACGGTTGTTGTTTCGGCTGTGAAGGGGTTGACCGGGTCTAGTGCTTCGGAAGCAGGGGCTGCTGGAAAAGCTGGCGGCACCGAAGCTGGAGAGACTGGCGCGGCAACTGGAAAGGGGTTGGGCAATCCTTTCAAGGGCAAGAGTGCCAGTGAGGTTGATTCAATGATGAAAGGTAAGGGTATGGACCCGAGGGGACCTGATCCTGCCGCCGGTAAAGGCGGATACGTCAATCCAAAGACTGGCCGTTCGTACCACATCGACGAAAATAACCGATTCGGAGAAAAGTCGCATGTCGATGTAAACCGGTCAAAGACATACAAGGGAGACCTTGACAAGAAGAAGTACCCACTGTGAGGAATATGCTTACTGTCGAATACGGGAACGATGTGGTGGAGATCAACTGCGATGAGCCGGGACTCGACTTGTTGATACGTAAGCTGCAGCTCCTAAAGCAGCACGGGGGCCATCAACACTTGATGACTCCCTCTTGGGCTGGTGATGAACTGACGGAAGAGAAGCAGGGGCCGGAAAACATCCTGATCCATCACTTGCGGATTGCACTGGCACCTAAAGCAGAAAATAGCCCCGGCGCTGTAAGCTAAAACCTATGTCTACGATGCGTGTTTTGGGCGACGCTTATGAGTGCGACTTAGGTTGACAGCGTACATCCGAGAACCACGTATCAGAACCAGCCAATTCTACCGGCAAAGAACTGACACGTGCTTGAGAGATTGAGCCATCGCACTTCCCAGGAGGTGCAGCATGGCTCATTTCTTTTGGTCTCGTCCCACTCGTTCCCTGCAAGAACTCCTGCAAGAACATGTCTCAGTTCTTCACGCACGCGGATACTCCCCTTACACCGTACGCAATCGATTAGTTCATATTCGGCTGTTCCTTCGGTGGTGTGTGAAACAAGGCATTACCTCGGTTGCCCAGATCAACCTCGCCACACTTGAGCTGTACCAGTCGGACATTGCGAAGTCAGACCACCCCTTGAGCATCGTCTCGCAGCACACACGTTTGGTGCCGCTGCGCGTCTGGTTCGCCTGGATGCACAAGGCCGGTTATATCACGCACAATCCAGCCGAAAAGTTACAACTGCCCCGGCTGGGACGGCACCTGCCGCGCAACATACTTTCCGCTGCGGAGGTCGAGCGCATCATGCGCCAGCCATGCACAAAGGGAGTCGTCGGGCTGCGTGATCGTGCCATTCTCGAACTGCTATATTCGACCGGGATTCGCAGGTTGGAACTGATACGGCTACGATTGGCCGACTTGCATCTCACCCGCGGCTCATCTTCGTACATGAAGGTAAGGGTCGAAGAGACCGTTACGTTCCGATCGGCAGACGTGCCGTAAGATGGTTGCGGAGATACCTGCGCGAGTCCCGTCCAAAACTCATTCGGCGCGAAGATGAGCATACCGTGTTCCTGTCAGCTCAAGGCCGACAGATCAGCCGCGATCAGTTGACATGGATCGTGCGCAAGCACATTACCAACGCAAAGCTGGGCAAGAGCGGAGCGTGCCATCTGTTCCGGCACACAATGGCGACACTAATGCACGAGAACGGAGCTGACATCCGAGTAATTCAGCAGATTCTCGGGCATGCTGACATCAAGACCACGCAGGTCTATACACAGGTGGCCATTCCAACCTTACAGCGCATCCATGCCAAGACGCATCCCGCCGCATAAGAAACGGCCCGCTGATTCGCTCAGCAGGCCGTATTTTGCCAGTGAACTTGTAGGCACTCTGAACGCTACGCTGTCTAAAAATCCGTTCGAGTTCGTCATAGTCGTAACGGTCAAATCGTAAGCACAAACCCGACCGCCGCTTTGCTCACCCAACCTTCAGATACCTAGACTTGCGACCACCAAACGACAGAGTTAGAACTCCATTCTCGTTCAGTTCATATTCCGTCCTCTCTGGGCGGGGCAGACTTGGTTGGTCAGTGATAATGTATCCGGGCTCCACGCGGTAGGTTAGCCGCATGATTTGGTCCTTGTCTGACTCGTGAATGATATACAGCAACGTGCCGTCCGAACCAAATTTCAGGGTCACATCGCCATACGTGCTGTGTCCGGCCCTGTCACTCGCGTCGGACTTCCATGTGCCAATAAGTTCCGTCTCCTCACAACTCATCACTGCTCCTTCGGCTTTGGCTTACGCACAACGTTGACTGGATACCCCTTCTGCTTCAAATATGTATCTTTCGCGCGCTGGCTCGGCTTGTATGGAGAATTCCCGGTCTTAGTTTCGATGCCGCCAAGCGTCTTGCCGTTATGGGACGCTTCAATATCAACTCGCCGATTTCCAAACGGTGTCTGCTTCACGACCTCTTTTTGAACGTCTCGTCCAGCCGCTTTAAGTGAGTCCGCTACTTCATCCCTGTATGCATTTCCAGCGGCTTGATTCAATTTTAGTTGGGTTGCTTTGCTAGCACTGCCCGCGGACACAGCCTCTCCCCCCGCCTCTACTGACGAAGTCCCTTTCACGGCTGTAGACAAAGTCGCGAGGGTAGCGACGATGTTTGCCCCGTGTTGAGCAGTGTCCTCCCCCGGCGTCATCGGGATATACGGCTGGATTATTGGCAGATTAGAGGCTCCGTTCGTCTGCGTGTTCAACAAATCAGCACCGATGTCATAGGTCGTAATTCCAATGTTTGCTAGTCCCTGTCCACCACCTACGATGGCGTCGGAAGCTGTTTGTTTTATGCCTTCCCAAACCCAGCCGCAATCTGGTGGGCAGTCGTGACCAGTCTGGTCTGCACCAGACAATGGATTGTTGCGAACATAGTGATATAGGTTGAGCGTCTGCGGGTCGGTCAGGTCAGCATACGGTACCGGTTCTGGTGCGTCGCTCCAGTCCGGACTCATCCACCTGCCCATATTCGAGCCATAGTATCTAGCCCCGAAGTAGTCCAGCCCGGTTTCGGAATCGCGTTCTTTGCCGGAAGAACGTGACTGGGCTGACGCGAGCATGGGAACAGAAATGGTATCGAATCAGCTGTCGAGATCACAGATTTCTTTTTGGGGCGCAGTTCGAAGAGGTTCGATATCAGGCGAAGAGCGGGGAGTGGTCGCGGACGTTCGGAATCCGGCCCTTTCCGAAGGGAAAGGACCGGGCACCCGGCCGGAGAAATGAGCCGAGTGTCGGAAAGACCCACATCTGCCAACAGAAGCAGATGTGGGGTACCGTCACGTTCATAAACTGGCAGATGTGGTCACCAGCCTAACCCACGTTAGCGTCCGACCGCGGGACGCGAACGTGGGGCACAAAAGGTTATGAGATACCTGGTCCACCAGCCGCATTGACTTGTGTTTCGCCAGCGCTATAAGATTCTCGCCCCATGGCGGAATCCACTTCGTCAGCTGGACAAACGCTGGGACATTACCGGATAGAAGAGAAGTTGGGCGCCGGCGGCATGGGAGTGGTCTACAAGGCCGTCGATCTCAAGCTTCAGCGCATGGTTGCGCTTAAATTCCTACCCGAAGAAGTGGCGCTGAACGAGGCAGACAAGCAGCGGCTTCTGCAGGAAGCGCGAGCCGCCTCGGCGCTCGACCATCCAAACATTGGTGCAATCTACGGGATCGAAGAACAGGATGGCCGGGTGTTCATCGTCATGGCTTACTACCAGGGCGAAACGCTGTCGCACTTCCTGGCGCGTGGGCAGCCCATTCGCGAGGTGCTCGATGTTCTTATCCAGGTAGCTCGCGGGCTTGCCGCCGCGCACGCCCGCAACATTATTCACCGCGACATTAAGCCCTCGAACGTGATTGTCACGCAGGAGGGCCTGGTCAAGATCGTCGACTTCGGCCTTGCGCGCGTCATTGCCAGCGCCAGCATGACGCAGAGCTTCAACACATCCGGCACTTTGCCTTACATGGCGCCGGAACAAATTCTTGGGGAAGCGGTAACTCCCGCGTGCGATGTCTGGGCGCTGGGGATTATCCTGGCTGAAGCTCTGGCAAAGCAGCACCCGTTTGCGCGCGACAACACGGGAGCAATGACCTTTGCGATCGTGAATCAGCCGCCTGCGGGTCTCGATCAGCTTCCGCCGGCGCTCTCGGCGATTGCATACAAGGCTCTGGCGAAGCAGGTGGCACATCGATATCCGACGGCGAAGCAAATGCTCTCCGAGTTGGAGGCGGCGCAGGCGGAAGCCGGCGTGGCCGGCTCATCTGCTCAAGTCTCCAGCCGCAAGACCGCGATCAGCCAGCGGGACTTGAAACAATACGCCGACCGTGCTTCCTCACCGCGGTGGTCGACCGAAGCGCCAAGGCGATCCCGTACCGCAATCTATGTTGCGATCGCGGCCGTCGCAGTCATTGCTGCCTTGCTGCTGGTGCCGTCAATTCGCAACCGAATCGGCTGGAAATCCACGACCGTTTCCGAGAACCATATCGCCGTACTGCCATTCGACAACATTGGCGGCGACCCCAAAGACGACGCGCTGGCGGCGGGTCTTATGGATACGCTCACTGGCGAACTGTCGAATATCAATGCGGGAAACCAGACGCTCTGGGTTGTGCCTGCCAGCGTGGTTCGCGCGCGCAAGGTTACGGATCCCGCGGCAGCCGCAAAACAACTCGGCGTGAACCTCGTCATCAAGGGAAGCATTCAGCGCAACGGCCAGGATACGCGTCTCACAGTCGATCTCATCGATGCCCGCGATCTTCGTGAGATTGGCTCGGCTTCCCTGGAAGATCGCACCGGTGATCTCAGCACACTTCAAGACGAAGCCGTCGCGAGACTCGCCCGGCTGATGAACATCAACATTACGGCGGAGATGCTTCGCGCCACGGGAGGGCACGCGTCTCCAGCGGCCTACGAGCTTTACCTGAAGGCCGTCGGCTACATGCAGCGCTACGACAAAGCCGGGAACCTGGACCAGGCGATTTCAGATCTGAATGACTCGGTGAAAACAGACCCGCGGTTTGCGCTCGGTTTCGCTTCGCTCGGCGAAGCCTACCGTCTTAAGAACCAGGTTGACCCAAACCCGAAGTGGGTGGAGCAGGCAATCGCAAATCTGAACCACGCGGTTCAACTGAACGATCACCTCGCGTCACCATTCGTGTCGCTTGCGCGGTTGCATTCGTCATTGGGGAAGGACGATCTGGCACTGCAGGAATTTCAGAAGGCGTTCTCGATCGATCCTCGGGGCGCCGACGCCATCATGGGGATGGCCCTGGCGTACGAGCGCATGGGGCGCATCGCCGATGCCGAGGCCAACTTCAAGCGCGCAATCGCGATTCGCCCGGACTACTGGGACGGCTACAACAGCCTGGGCTTCTTCTATTACCGCCAGCACCGCTACAAGGATGCGATCACCCAATTCAAGAAGGTTCTTGAACTCACGCCGGACAACGCTACCGCCTACAGCAACCTGGCTGGGATGTACCTCATGCTCGGCGATCCTGCATCCGAGGCCGAGGCCGAGAAGGCTCTGAAGCGCTCCATCGAGATCTCGCCGTCGTACGCTGCTTACGCCAACCTGGGCCGGATGTACATGGATGAGAAACGCTACGCGGAGTGCGCCGAGATGACGCGGAAGGCACTCGCGTTGAACGACCAGGACTACATGGTCTGGGAGAACCTCGTCATCGCGTATCAGTGGCTGCACGATGACGCCAATGTTCGCTCGGCTACCATCAAAACCATCGCGCTGCTGGAGGATTACGTTCGCAAGCATCCACAGGACGCCACCGCGCACGGCGATCTCGCGGACTTGTACGCCACGGCCAAAAACAGCGAACTGGCGATGCGAGAACTCGCAACCGCCCTGGCGTTGCAACCCAATGATCCCCGCGTTCTCGCCGACGCCGCGAATGCCTATGAGGCGCTGGGAAACCGCAAGCGCGCCATCGAATACACAGTCAAAAGTCTCAATAAGGGCAACACACTGGATTACTTCAAGACCCTTCCCGATATGCAACCCGTGCTCGCCGATCCCAACTTCCACGCCCCTGGTGGAAGCGCCGGAACTAATAAATAGGAGGTAACACCATGGCGACAAAACCAATCACTGACTCCAACAGCACAACCATCACGATTCAGAACGGCGCACCCACCAGTAACTCAGTCACCGTCAGCGAGGGCGAGGAGATCATCTTCGAGAACGAAGACAACGAGGACTATCTTGTCGAGCTATTTACGCAGGGCAACAACCACCGCATCGATGTCTGCCCGATGCTGCCGGCCAATGGTTCACTCATCTATTACCCCGACCCGAACAACACGAACGGGGATGGCAGATGTCACTACAATATCCTGACCTTGTCGGGACAACCGACGCGTCCCACCGACAACACCGGCTCGAATGTGATCATCATCGGGTCCGGGAAATAGC
The DNA here is from genome assembly GCA_032252755.1 of Terriglobia bacterium. Taxonomy (NCBI): domain Bacteria; kingdom Pseudomonadati; phylum Acidobacteriota; class Terriglobia; species Terriglobia bacterium. The sequence continues at coordinate 130,117 of JAVUPY010000093.1, read as the reverse complement.
GCACGTGTCCCGGCGCTGATGCCCACATCTGCTGACTGCGACAGATGTGGGCACCCGGGCGCCTCTTGTCCACTTTGATCACCTGCAACGAACTGAAAACAGGGCCTTTAGACCTCTCGGGGCGCTCGCTTTTACGTACTCTCCCGTGGTAAAATAAGAGTCGGCACGGGATGCACTAAGTGACTGAAATTTCAATAATTTGAGAGAGATTTTTGGGTCTGCACCGAGGGTGCGGACGGTGCTTGAGTTGTGTCCTGAAGAAGGTCCACTGGGGAGAGATGCAGGCGCGTGAAAAGGAAGCGCGATCCTGGCTCGGGATGACGAGAGTGGAGTGTATTAGCGAGTTTTTATTTCGCAAGATTTTGGGTTCGGAAATGGAGCGGGATGGCAACCAAGGAAGTAGCAGGTACTCTGGAGAAAGCGAAAACCTTAAACGTGGAAGCAGACGAGAAGAACAATAAGAAAAACGGAAAGGCTTCCAACGGAAACGGCAACGGCGACTACACGGCCGACTCCATTAAGGTGCTGGGCGGCATGGAAGCGGTGCGCAAGCGTCCGGCGATGTACATCGGATCGACGGGCGAGATGGGGTTGCACCATCTGGTGTATGAGGTTGTCGACAATTCAGTGGACGAAGCGCTGGCCGGGTACGCCACGAAGATCGACGTCACTATCCATGACGATAATTCGATAACCGTAGTCGACGACGGGCGCGGGATTCCGGTGGACGAAATGGATGTCGATGGGGAGAAACTTCCGGCGGCGCAGGTCGTGATGACGGTGCTGCATGCGGGCGGAAAGTTCGACTCCTCGACATACAAAGTTTCGGGCGGGTTGCACGGGGTCGGCGTGAGCTGCGTGAACGCGCTCTCGCATTTACTGGAACTGGAAATTTGGCGACCGGAGCAAGGGACGTTTGAGCAAACTTATTCCAAGGGCGAACCGACCAGCAAACTGAAGCGCACCGGGCCGGCGAAGAAGCGCGGCACGAAAGTTCACTTCGTGCCGGATCGCGAGATATTCACCGCGACCGAGTACAGCTTCGACACGCTAGCGCAGCGGTTGCGCGAGTTGGCGTTCCTGAACAAGGGACTGATTATTACGCTGACTGACGAGCGCACGATCGACCCGAAGACGAGCGAGCCGAAGAAGGTTGAGTTCAAGTTCAATGGCGGGATTGCGGAGTTCATCAAGCATCTGAACCGTGGCAAGAACGTGCTGCACGATAAGCCGATCTACATGGAGATCGAGAAGGATGCGCTGTCGATCGAGATTGGGCTGCAGTACAACGATGGATACTCGGAAAACGTCTTCAGCTTCGCGAACAATATCAATACCGTTGACGGCGGAACACATCTGCAGGGATTCCGGTCGGCACTGACGCGGACGATCAACTACGCGGGGCAGCAGCTTGCGTTGTTCAAGGATGTGAAGGAGAACCTGACGGGTGATGACGTCCGCGAAGGTCTGGTGGCTGTTGTCTCGGTGAAGCTGCCGCAGCCACAGTTTGAAGGACAGACGAAGGGCAAGCTGAATTCAGATATCGCCGGGGCGGTGCAGGCCTTCGTAAACGAGCGGCTGGGTGCGTACTTCGAGCAGAACCCGCCTGTGGCGCGGAAGATCATCAACAAGGCGATTGACGCGGCGAGGGCGCGTGAGGCAGCGAGAAAAGCGCGCGACTTGACGCGTCGCAAGGGCGCGCTGGATGGCGGCGGACTGCCGGGCAAACTGGCGGACTGCTCGGAGCGACAACCTGAGCGCTGCGAGGTTTACCTGGTCGAGGGCGAATCGGCAGGCGGGACAGCGAAGCAGGGACGCGACCGGCGGTTCCAGGCGATCCTGCCGCTGAAGGGAAAGATTCTGAACGTCGAGAAGGCGCGCTACGACAAAATGCTCGGGCACGAGGAAATCCGGGCGATGATTACCGCGCTTGGAACCGGCATCGGGAAAGAAGATTTCGACGTCTCGAAGCTGCGCTACGGCAAGATCATCCTGATGACGGACGCCGACGTCGATGGCTCGCACATTCGAACGCTGCTGCTGACGTTCTTCTTCCGCCACATGAAGGAGTTGATCGACCGCGGCCACGTGTACATCGCGCAGCCGCCGCTGTATCGCATCAAGAAGGGCAAGTTCGAACAGTACATCAAGAACGACCTGGAGTTTGTGAAGGTCATGGTGAAGCGCGCGGCCGACGGCATGGTGGTGCGCTACGGCGAGGGCGCGGCGAAACTCGAGGGCGGCCAACTGACGAAGTTCATGACCACGCTGAACGAGTACATCGGGTTCCTGGACAAGGCCGACAAGAGGATTCGCGACGAGCAGATTACGGAGCTGCTGCCGAAGCTGGATTTAGCGAAACGAGCGGATTTCGAGTCGGATAACAAGAAGAGTCCGGCAAAGTTGCAGGAACTGGAAAAGCAGCTGAAGGCCTTCCCGAAGGGGAAGGGCCTGCACGAGATCGAGCTGCGGTTTGATGAAGAGCACGAGTTGTGGGAAGTGAAATTCGTTAATAACCAGGGCGCGGAGCATCGGGTCAGTTGGGAACTGGTGTCGGCGCCGGAGTTCCGGCAGATGATGTCGAAGTACCGGCAGATCGCGGAGTACCTGCAGCCGCCTTTCTACATTGAGCAGGTGAAGAAGGGTGACAGCAAGACCGCCGACGACGAACTCAGCGACGCCGAGAAGGCTGAGAAAGTAAAGGCCGAGGAAAAGTCTGCGAAGGCTGCAGCGGCGAAGCGCAAGACCAGCGACGAGGTTGTCGAGAAGACGACTGTCAAGGAACTGTTCGAGTACGTGCTCAACGAGGGCCGGAAGGATTACATCATTCAGCGCTACAAAGGGCTGGGCGAGATGAGCGCCGAGCAGTTATGGGAGACGACGATGGATCCGGAACGGCGGACGCTGCTTTCGGTGAAGCTCGAGGATATCGCCGAAACCGAAACGATCTTCTCCACGCTGATGGGAGAGGATGTTGAGGCGCGAAGGAAATTCATCGAGGACAACGCACTCGAGGTGAAGAACCTGGATATCTAAAGGCAGGCATCGAAGAACTTGAATAAAGCTCCATCGTAGCCGCGGCTACGATGGAGCTTTTTGATTTCACTTCCTATCTACGCCGATTCGTCGATGATGGCCACGATTTCGCGTTCGACTTGGGCGGCGAGGTCGTCGACGCCGCTGAGGCCGGTGGACTTCAGCAGGTCGATGGGCTTGACGGTTGCGATGGTGGTGCCGCTTGCGTCGTGGAAGACGGAAATGCGGCAAGGAAGAACGGCTGAAGCGCTGAGGTTCGCTCCCAGGGCTTGTGAGGCGGCTTGAGGGTTGCAGACGTCGTAGACGCGGCAGTCGTTCTGGAAATCGATGCCTTTCGACTGGAGAGTTGATTTGAGATCGAGTACGTTGAGTACGCCGAACTTGTGGCGCTGGGCAGCTTCGCGGAGACGGGAGTCTACCTCTTCGGGAGTTCGCGACGACTTCTTGCAGTAGATCATGTCTTCTCTCTTTCAGATGCGGAGGTCGGTTCTTGGTTCTAGTTCTCAGTTCTCAGTTCTCAGTTCTCAGTTGGATGAAAATACCATTAACGTGAGTTCTTTTCAGTGATGCCAGGGCTAACGGAATTGAACGCGAGGGCCTCGGGCCTCCATCGCAAACAGTGTGGGACAATGGTGTCTTCGGTGGTGGGCGGAGGGCGTGATGGACCTGATTCGGGCGTGCAAGCAGTGTGGGAAACGCAACCGGGTGGCGGTGTCGCGGCTTGGCACGGGAGCGCGCTGTGGATCGTGCAAGGCGGAATTGAAAGTGGACGAACCGGTTGAGGCGGATCCGGCGGTCTTCGACGGCGTGATCAGCGAGTCTCCGCTGCCGGTGCTGGTGGACTTCTGGGCGGCGTGGTGCGGCCCGTGTCGCATGGCGGCACCCGAGGTGGCGCGGACAGCAGCGGATATGGCCGGGCGGGCGATCGTGTTGAAAGTGGATACGGAGAAATATCCGGAACTTGCGGCACGGTACAACGTGCGGGGAATTCCCAACTTTGCCGTGTTTGCCGCGGGCGAGCTGCGGTTTCAGCAGGCTGGGGTGGTGCCGCACGATGTCATGGAGCAGTGGCTGGCGCAAGCGGCGTAGCGATGCGCAAGGTTCAAGGGCCAAGGTGCAAGGTGCGAAAGAGAAAGTTTTATGTTGTTCCTTGCCCCTTTCGCCTTCAGCGTGTGTATGATGGTGCCGCCGTTGAGGAGGCACCCTATGACTCGTCGGCTGTTCTGCATTTCTGCATTTCTCCTATTCGCGATTTCAACGTTTCCACAAACAACTAAGTCTCAGCGCGCGGTCGACCTGACTTCCGCGGATGGGACGAAACTGAAAGCAACGTTCTTTGCGGCGGCGAAGCCTGGGCCGGGCGTGCTGTTGCTGCACCAGTGCAATAGAGATCGCAAGGTGTGGGACCCGCTCCCTGAGCAGCTCGCGGCGGCGGGAATTAATGTTCTTACGTTCGATCTGCGTAATTTCGGCGAGAGCGAAGGTAAGCCGTTCGCACAGCTCACGCAGCAGGAGAAGCAGGCCTCCGCGCAGAAGTGGCCCGCGGATGTTGATGCGGCATTCGAATACGTGGTATCGCAGCCAGGGGTGAAGCGGGGCGATATTGGACTCGCGGGAGCGAGCTGCGGCGTCGATAACTCGATCAAGGCGGCGATGCGGCACCCCGAGGTGAAGTCGATGGTGCTGCTGGCCGGCCCGACGAACCTTGCGGGACGCGACTTTCTCCGGAAATCCAACATGCCCGTGCTTTACGGGTACGCAGACGACGATCAGTTCCCGGAAACGATAGTGGAGACGGAATGGCTGTACGAGCTGACGCCGAATGAGGGCAAGAGGCTGGTGCGTTATCCGAATGGCGGACACGGGGCGGAAATCTTCCCGGTTCATCCGGAGTTCGTCGGTGTGATTCGTGACTGGTTTGTGACTACGCTGCTGAAGACACCGGGGCAGGCGCCGGTTCCAAAAGAGAAGCCGGCGATCTCTAAACAGGCGAAAGTGCTCAGCTTGCTGGATGAACCCGGCGGCGTAGCGAAGGTTTCCGCCATGCTGGCCGAGGCCCGGAAAAGCGATCCGAAGGCGACGATCTTCCCGGAAGCGAGCGTCAACCTCATGGGCTATGAGCACTTGCAGGCGAACGACACGAAGGCCGCGGTGGAAATCCTGAAGCTCAATGCTGAGGCCTATCCAAACTCGACGAACGTTTACGACAGCCTCTCGGATGCCTATCTTGCTGATGGGCAGAACGAACTGGCGCTAGTGAACGTGAAGAAGGCGCTGGAGATGCTGAAAACGGATACTACGACTCCACAGCAGTTGAGGGATGGGATCAAGCAGAGCTGCGAGCAGAAGCTGAAGCAGTTAGAGAAGACGGATTAGTCAGGAAGTTGCAAGGAGAATGCAGGTTCCTCGACTTCGCTGCTCAACGGCAGCGCGGCTGCGCTCGGACTGACGTGATCGCGGCTTCGGCGGAAGTAACCGTCAGTGATCGCGGGCCTGGCCGGGGCCGTGGAGAACAATGTTGTCGATGAGGCGCGTTGTGCCTACCCATGCTGCGACTGCGACGAGCGCGCCGTTCGTAATGTCGGGTACCGGATCCAGGGTGTTGGAGTCGACGAGTTCGAAGTAATCAAGTTTCACGCCGGGTTCATCGGCGAGTACCTGCTTCCCTGCTTCGATTAGCGCGGCCGACGAGCGTTCTCCGCGATCGGCGAAGGTTTGGACGTGCGTCAGTGAGCGATAGAGCGCGAGCGCCTGCTTGCGCTGCTCGGGCGAGAGATAAGCATTGCGTGAGGAGAGGGCGAGGCCGTCCTGCTCGCGCACGATTGGACACACCACAATTTCAAGATCGAAGTTGAGGTCATCGACCATCTTGCGGATCACGGCAACCTGCGCGGCGTCCTTCTGGCCAAAGTAGGCGCGGTCGGGACGGACGATTTCGAACAGCTTGGCGACGACGGTGGTGACGCCCTGGAAGTGTCCGGGGCGCGACTTGCCATCTAGCTTTTCGCTCAGGCCGGAGACGTAGACGATCGTCGATGCGCCCTTGGGATACATCTCTTCGGCGGACGGTGCGAAGAGCAGGTCGACTTTCTCGGTCTCGAGCAACTGGCGGTCGCGGTCGAAGGTGCGCGGGTACTTGGAGAAGTCCTCGTTGGGACCGAACTGGAGCGGATTCACGAATATCGATGCGGCGACGGTCTGATTGTGAGCTCGGGCGGCGCGGATGAGCGAGAGATGTCCCTGATGCAGTGCGCCCATCGTTGGCACCAGGCCGAGAGATTTGCCGGACTGACGCAGTTGGCGGCAAGCGGCCTGCATCTCGGCGACGGTGGAGAGAACTCGCATGGAGAAAGATTAACGCAGAGGCCGCGGAAGTCGCGAAGGGAAAAACGGAAGGTGCAAGTCGCAAGGTTCAAGGTACAAGAAAAGGCAGACATCTTGCACCTTGAACCTTGCACTTTGCACATCAACTTACGGTGTTTCGGTGGTGCCATCGAGGTAGACGTACTCGGTTTTCACCTTGCCGTCGGGCATAACGGTGTTCATGGCGAAGCCGAGTTTGCCGCCGAAGGGGCTCCAACTGGTGGCGGGGGCGACGTGCCAGGTAAGGCCGCCGGCGTTGAAGACTTTTCCGATGTGCCAGTGTCCGGCGAGAACATCGTGGACGCCGAGTTTCTTCAGGGCGTCTTCTTCGCGGCTGCGCCAGGGTTGGTTCACGACCCAGTAGGGCTTGGGATCGTCGGGGAATCCGTGGTCGCGCTCGGCGGGAACGTGCTGGACGGCGATGGCGACCTCGCCGTTCTTCGCGCCGCGATTATCACTGTTTTTGTCGTGGTCCTTGCCCTTATTCTTCCCGTGCTCCTCGTTTTGAGCCTGACCGCCGGCCTGACTTTCCAGCCAGTTGATCTCTTTCTCGCCTTCGGCTTTCGTCTCTGGGGGCATCGACGGCTCGGTGTGGGCGTTGAAATTGTCCCAGTTGCCCCATAGCTGCGAATCGAGCATGTAGACGGTGACGTACTTGACCTGGAACTTGTAGTAGTCCCGGCCGAAGACGTCGCGGTAGCGGTCGACATCGTTGGAGTGGACGTCGTGGTTGCCGGGTATGTAGTAGACCTTGGCGTGCAGGCCCTTGAGGATGTCGCGGGCCTCGTCCCAGGCGCTGGGACGCTCGCCGATGTCGCCGGAAACGACCACGACATCGGGATGGCGTTCGTTGATCATCTGCACGGCCTTGCGGAGATTGTTCGCGCCTTCGGGAGCGCGAGCGAGACCGATGTGGGAATCGCTGATCTGGGCGATGGTGACCTGGGCGTGGAGATAGGGGGAGAACGCAATGCAAGCGACAAGGATAAAGACAATCAGGAACAAACGTGTGAGCAGAAGCCGATTCATCCTGAGTGGGATGGGGAATAGAAGCGAAAGGGATGTAAATCGCAACAGAAGAACCGAAGATCGGGAGAACCGAAAAATCGGGAATTTAGAAGAACGTCAGCCGTTAAGCCCACGGCGGCAGGGGTGCGACGTGAGCCGCTACGAGCCGGGGGGTTTGGACCCGGGGGGCGCTTTCGTGGCAGGAGGCTTGGGCTTGGGGGCGGGTGCAGGGGATTCGGGTTCGCTGGGGCGCCATGTGGCGACGATGCGGCGGAAGGTTTCTTCGAGGCCAGGGACGTCGTTGGGAGTGGCGCGGAGGGCGATGGAGTAGATGGCAAGCTGGTCGTCGATAAAGACGATTTCTTCGATCCAGGACTGGTTTGTTTCCTTGTCGTTGTAGCGGACCTTGATGAGTTCGGCATCGCGGTCGTGGAGCGTCATCTGAGAACGCTGTAACGTTTCAACGTTCTTTCCCGGCAGGCCACTGAGGGCAACGCTGACGATATCGTCGAAGCTGGGAGGCTGCTGGCCTTCTTCGTCCGGCAGATCGGTGACGCTCACGGTGACACCATTCCACAGGGCTTTGTCCTTGCCGTTCTGCGGCGGCGCCATTACGACGCCGTTGCCTTCCATAACGTCGCCAACGACTTCCCAATCAGGCGGATAGCTGATGCAGTATTCGGCTTCTTCGGAGCAGTAGGTTTTCCAGTTGTGAAGAGAGAGCTTCGCGGAAGACGACTTTGATACAGGGGCCTTGGGCGCTGGAGTTACCGGCTTAGTTGCCTGCGGACCGGGTGCGAGGTACGAGGTGCGAGGGAAAGCGGTTTCGTGCGATGCGAGTGGGGACTGAACGGAAAAGGCTGGTGTGGTCGTCAAGAACAGCACCAGCCCGAAACCGATCGCTCGCCGCATGGAACTATTTTCGCATGGCTCGCTTGCGGGTGCGGATGGTTTCCAGAGCGGCGGCCGTGTCCTTGGGGAGATGGTAGCTCTCCGGGTCGGCGGGGTAGCCGCCGGATTGAACATCGTTCTTGTAGGCGTTGAGGGCATCGGTGATGACGCTCGCTATGTCGGCGTAGCGGCGAACGAACTTCGCCGGGGGCGCGAATGTCAGATTCAGGATGTCGTGGAAGACCAGGACCTGGCCGTCGCAGTCGGGACCGGCGCCGATGCCGATGGTGGGTGTCTCGACCTCGTCGGTGATCATGGCCGCGACCTCGCGCGGAATGCCTTCGAGCACGAGGCAGCAGACACCGGCACGGTCCAAGGCGACCGCGTCACGCATAAGGTGTTCAACAGAGTTCAGGGTTTTTCCCTGCACCTTGTAGCCGCCCATCATGTGAACGGATTGCGGAGTGAGTCCGATGTGCCCCATGACGGGGATCTCGGCGTCGCGCAATCGCTCAACGAGGGCTGCGCGCTTCTCGCCACCTTCCAGTTTGACCGCCTCAGCGCCGCCTTCCTTTAGAAATCGCGCGGCATTCTTCACGGCCATCTTGGGGTCGAGGTGATAGCTGGCATACGGCATGTCGGCGATGAGGAAGGCGTGCCTGGTGCCGCGATGGACAGCCTTGGTGTGGTGCAGCATTTCGGCCATGGTGACGGAGAGCGTGTTCTCGTGGCCGAGCATGGTCATGGCGAGCGAGTCGCCGACCAGGATGATGTCGATGCCGGCCTCGTCGACGAGACGGGCGCTGGCGTAGTCATAGGCAGTCAGGCAGGTGATCTTCTCTCCCCGCTGCTTTTTTTCCAGTAAGGTTTGGGTGGTGATTTTCGTGCGGAAATCGCCGGTGGTAAGACTCACAACTTCCTCCAGTGCAGCTCCCGTTCGGGATACCGCCTGTAGCCCCGGAGAGAGGGGCAAACAGCTTCGTACTTCAGGTACCGCTACCTATACGGATGCGGCCGGGGGAATTGTAGTCGCGGGGAAAAAAGAAAGCAATCAGCAGTCAGCACCCAGCATTTAATGGATGGCTGAGTATTTAATCTGGATTTGGGGCAACTTCAGGAGACATTCTTCATCTTGTACCGGGTAACTACCCATCTTCCGTTCTTTTCTTTCGAGAGGTAATAGATCCCATCGTCGGCGCAGATGGCGCTGCAGTACATTCCCCCGAGAACCTCCGCTTTAGTGGGTGAAATCCAAGCCATGGAAGTTACATAGAGTTCGTATCCCGCAGCGCCTGTGGACTTATCTCGGACTGCCGGGAACGAGTTGTCGATATATGCTGCCGAGTATTTCTTGACTGGCGCCTTGGCGCGCCTGAATCGGGCTAGGAAGGCGTCACCGGGATCAACTCCATCAATGCGCAAAAAGAATGAACCCGTCCATCCACGCTGCTGTATGCGGTACCAGAACACAGCTTCATACACATCCAGAGCGTCACTGCTAGGTGACTCTGCACTCAGAGTGATGGGAGTTCGCCCTACGTGCGATCGCGCTTGGGGCGCAGTGATGGTTGCGCTCTGGAAAATGATGATCAGCGCGATGATGGATACGCACCGCTCCATGCGCTGGCTTACGCCCCCGCGGAATTGTAGTCGCGGCGAAGAAAGAAAACAATCAGCAGTCAGCACTCAGTATTCGGCGGGAAAGCCGCGAATCGGTCCCGATTTGAGGGACTGAAAGGGGACGGTGCTTTTGCGCCGTGGCCCGCGGGGTGCCGCTGCTCCCGTAATCAGCTCAGGTATTTCTAGTGTGTGACACTTCCGGGCGGTCGAAAGAAGATGTCCAATTCTACTGATTTTGTATCGTCATTTACCTTCTGCTTCCAAGCCAGAGAATAGCCATTGAGGAAGCCCAGTTTGGATGCATTCTTCCGCAGAAATGAGGGCGCGTAACTTGCATCGTAGGGGTCGCCGACCTTCAGCATCCAGATGGGCTCGAGTTTGGCACGCCGCTTTTCATCCAGTCCCTCAATATCGAGCTTGGTCAGTTTGTATTGCTCGCCAGGCACGAGTTCAACGTCGTAACTGACAGTATGCGCCGTATCGTCGAAGGTGGGCTCGGCCTTTACCTTGGCATTCATGTAGCCCTTCGCGAGGTAAGCGCCTCCCAATTTCGACAGTTCCGAACGGAACTCCATCATGTTGATTACCTGGCCCGTCTTAAACTGCGCCAACTGTTTTGCCGAGTCCTTCGCGATGGCATCGTTACCCTTCATCGTCAGCGAGGCAATCCGGTATTGCACTCCGGGTTCCACGGGGACGGACAATTCTACCTTCGCGACCGGATCTCCCGGCTTCGTCAAGAGCTTCACATTGGTCTGGCCGAAGCTACTGCGCAAGTAGCCTTTCTCAAGCAGCACCGGTTCCAAGCCGTTCTCGACAATGCTGGATATGAAATCACGCGTGTAGTCCTTGCCCGTATACTTACTCACTGCTTTTTCGAGCGCATCCGATACGTCGGGCGATGCTCCACTAAAGTCGACGGCAGCTACCTCAATCCTTGGCTGCAACACCGTGTAGTTCATTGCCGTCATCGTGCCTCTTCCCATCAGCGGGACGAACATCACCTTTGCAACCAGGCCGTTCTCGCCAAGGATGGCCTCCATCTGCTTCTCTACGTCTTCAGCAAGCGTTCCCTCTTCCGGGACCACTCCGTTGAACAAGGGCAGGCGCTCTTTCAGCTTTGTCAGCATTTGTTCGTCACTCATCCAAACGCAATTATCGAAACGAACAGGAAAAACCGCGGGATTGTCGACAAGGTCGTATTCAGCCGAAGTCGCACTGAAGCGATACACAACCTGCTTGAACATCCCAGTAGAGCTCAGCTTACTTGCCGAGTCCTGCAGGTCTTGTTGAGAATAGCTGCCCCCAATCTTCATACCCGAGGCCGCGAGCAACTGAGAGTCCTGGTAAACACGGCTTCCTTTGAAAACAATCTGCTGCAGGACAAAAGTCTTGGCCGGAGATTGCTGGGAAACTGCAGTGGAAGCCATCGACAGCAAAGCAATGCCAAGGAACAGAAGATTAACGGACTTAGGCATGACGACTAATAAATCGTTCTCTGGAAATCTTGTCAATGCGGTTTTCAATCGATGGGCGACATTCGAAGCAGAGATGCTTTTTAACGCCGGGATAACTGTGCAAGAGGCACACCTTTGAGCCAGGACTAACTCTATCCGGCTCCCGCTGCATCGGTTCCCAGCGGCAGGAAGTACTGCGTCCCCTTGATGGGCTCGCTGACGCGGCGGAGAAGCTGTTGCAGGTCCTCGGAGCGTTCTACGAAGTCGATCTCGGAAGTGTTCACGACGAGCAGGTCGCTCGAGGTGTAGTGGAAGAAGAAGTGTTCGTAGGCTTTTACGACCTCTTCGAGGTAGTCGTCGTTGATGGCGCGCTCGGTTGGGGCGTTCTTTTTCTTCACGCGCTTGCGCAGAACGTCGGTGGAGGCCTGGAGATAGATGACGAGGTCGGGGGTGGGTAGCTGCTGGCGGAAGAATTTGTAGTAGCGGTCGTAGACTGCGAGTTCGGTGTCGGTGAGGTTTAGGTATGCGAAGATCTTGTCTTTTTCGAAGATGTAGTCGGCGAGGATGACCTTGCGCGAATTTGGGCCGGCTTCGAGTTGCTGCAGTTGCTCGAAACGCTGGATGAGGAAAGAGAACTGGGTCTGGAAAGCCGCGCCGGGTTCGTTGTCGTAGAAGGCGCCGAGGAAAGGATTGTCCTCGGGTTCGTGGATGAGCTGTCCGTGCAGGCGCTCGGCGATGACCCGGGCGAGCGTGCTCTTGCCGACACGGATGGGACCTTCGACGGCTATGTAGCGGGGTGGTTCAAAGAAATTCGCCATGGCTCGGAACCAACTCCGGAGAATAACGTCTGTCGGGCAGAGATGCAATGAGAAGCTGGACGCTTTTCATCGGGCGATCGGGTCAACGTGCCATTGGCACCTTAAAGTCATTGCATGGGGAGAGAAGGCACGTCGAGAGTCCAGCGCCCGCAGATTGCACGATGGCGCGATGGCACGATGGCCCGATAGAATCACTCCATGCTGAAAGCGCTTCTCGGCACGGCAGCGGTATGTGGCGCGGCTACGTTCGCGGGATTGGAATCGATGGTTCCGACGTGGCAGCTCTACGGGCGGAGCTTTGTCGGGCTGCCGAAGGGAGCAAAGCAACTGGCGCTAACGTACGACGACGGACCGAATGATCCATATACGGGACAGTTGCTGGATGTGCTGGCGAAAGCCAATGTCAAAGCCACGTTCTTCCTGATTGGGCGCTATGTGAAGCAGGGGCCGGACATTGTGCGGCGGGTTGTGGAGGCTGGCCACGCGATCGGGAATCATACGTGGAATCATCCGAACCTGATCTGGTGTTCACCGGCGGAGACGCGGCGACAATTGGCGGACACGCAGAAGGCGGTCGAAGACGCGTGCGGGATCACGCCGACGCTGTTTCGTCCACCATTTGGCGGAAGACGTCCGGGCACGTTTCAGGCGGCGCGGGCGATGGGGCTGGAGCCGATCATGTGGCGCGTGACCTGCTATGACTGGAGCGCAAAATCGAATGAGTCGATCGAGCAAAAGGCACATGCCCAGATAAGGGGTGGTGATGTCATTCTGCTTCACGACGGAAGCCACGTTGCGTTCGGCATCAGCCGGGCACACACGGTGAAGGCGACGGAGAATCTTGTGCGGGAGTATAGCGAGAAGGGATATGAATTTGTGAGCGTGCCGGAGATGATGGGAGCGCGCGCTCACTTCCCGGTTCTCAGTTCGCAGTGAGACGATTCTTCGCTCTTCGACGAAATACTAGCGGCGCTTTCGTTTTATGGGGAGGCTTTTGGAAAGATGAAATCTTCCGAGGCCGTGGATTTGCTCCTCGACCTCGGACAGTCAGCCTATTTTTTCAGAAAGTCTGTCATAGGCAGATCGGTATTGTAGATGTGGGAAACGATCTTCCAGTCCGCTGGTCCTTCCCGGCGTAAGGTTGTAACCCACGTTCCACGATAATCCATGCGCTTCCCGGTGGGGAGCGTGGCGATCATCGAGTAGATTCCATCACTGAAGGCAAGATTCTCCGCGACCTCAACGTTCTGGGTTTCAATGGATAGGTTGCGCGGATCGGCTTCCTTGAACATCTCTTCCACAAGCTGGCGAATTGCTTTGTGGCCCTGCACCATGGGTTTAAAGGGAGCCAGGACGCGGCCATCAACAGCATAGAAGGCTACGACCTGATCTACGTTGCGTGCGTTCATGTGTTTCGCATATTCCTGCGCGATATTGCGGATTATCTGTTTAATTTCCAGTGCGGTTACGGTTTTTGGCATGGTTGCCAAGGGACACCTCCTCGGGTGAGTTCTGCGGTCCGAAGGACTCGGACTGAGAAGGGGCCGATGCAGGGAATACTACTGCGACGGCAGGTCCACGTCTGTGAGGTACGAGCAATAGTTTTGCGTCTTTAGGCCTCGGGAATCGGCGCCGCACTCACAGAGATTTACTGTATTCGTGAAGCGGCATACCGAAGAAGTCCTGGACCTTTCCGGTTGCATGATAACCGTTCTTTTCATAGAAGCGAATCGCTCTTTGCAGAGGTTTGGTCGTGTCGAGCGTGACAACCTTACAACCGGCACGATGCAATTCCTGCTCGGCGGTTTCGAGCAGGCGTTGCGCGAGGCCGGAGCCAAGAAACTCCGGCACAACGGCCATACCGCGCAGATGGCCTTCCCCGTTGCCAAGTGGTTCGCAAGCAATCGTGCCGACGATCTGGCGCGAGGGGGTCTTCGCCACCAAGATTTTCTTCTGCACCAGTCGATTACGAAAGGTCTTCGGAGTCAGGATCGTATCGTGGAGTGCGCCTTCGGTGTAGCTCTCGCGATAGGGTTCGAACGCAGCGGCGAGACAGGCGAGGATGCCAGCGGAATCGGAAGGCGCAGCGTGGACGATTTCAACTTGTTGGTTCGGAATATACATTGAGGCCTCGCAACCGAACGGAGGACATTGTATTTGCATAACCTCCCAAAGGTCGCGTAGCCATTCCAGATAATCTTCTGACAATGATCTTGCTTTCCAGTTTCGTTAGCGGGAGAATCCGCCAGAAAACCAAACTTCGCGTGAGCGAGGGACAGAAAGCCACGGGTCTTTGAGCGGGGCCGACCCGATGTGGGCTTGAAGATCGCCGAGTTACCGCTGGCAGTCGCGTGAGTACTGCCCAGGGTAAGTCGGCTTTTTGCTTGCCCATAAGGTTGGGAGGAAGATATGCGCTTTGGGCGAATCTACCCTCCACTGCTGTGGCTGGTGCTTGCGTTGTTCAATACTCCTGCTCAAACACAGGTTGCTGATCGGCCATCCCAAAAAACATTTTCGATCCCGATCGAGTTCTGCCAGGATCACGGTGTCGTCCTGCTTCCGGTATCCGTTGACGGCAGGAGATACCAATTCATATTGGACACCGGCGCCGACAGGACGGTCGTCTCCAAAGAAGCGAGCGGGATAAACCCGGTTGACATCGAAGTGGCTCTGCTTCACCGTTCCGGGCCCGGCATGCGGGGTGACGCTGTTCTGGCGCGCGTAGCTCTCCAGGTGGGAGAGTCGGTCTCGGTAGAGCTAACAGTCCTTGTGATGGAAATGAAAGACGTCCGTAAGATCTATGGCAAGGTCGATGGACTAGTCGGCCAAGATTTCTTGAAGAAGTTTTCGCGGGTCATCATTGATCACAAGAGTATGAGGCTGGTGCTCGAACAATAGCCCAAGATAATTTTCCAACTTCAGGCGAGCTGTGCTCGGCCTCGGAGCTGATCAGCCAGGAACACAGTTCGTAGAGGATGGAAAGATCTGGGAGATGGTCGCGATGACACCGACCATCACGCCGACGCGCACGGAGATGCGGGCGTAGCCCTCGTGCTTGTGTTCCAGCACATAGAACGCGCCCAGCCATGACTGGAACTGGGGAATTCCGGTGACGACGCCCCTGAAAAAGTTGATGGCAAAGATGCGGGCCCGGTTTGTGTGCGACGGACCGACGTCGACGGGAGCCGCGTAAGTGGCTACGGCTTGAGGCGTTGAATACCTCGGCGGCTGGACACTGGTGAAAGCTGATTAGCAGGTGGGATGTTGGCGTCGGATGAAAAAATCGTGAAAAGTTGATTACGTAGTGACGTGGAGCATTGCTTTGCGGCGTCTATATTTCATAGAGTGGTGCATCAGAAATGGTGCAACTCTGAATGGCATCTCCGGTCCAGAATCGGCGCCCGGCTTCGTTCCCGAAGGTATCGTTCCCGCGTAAGGTGGCGGCGGTGTGCTATCGCAAGAATGGCGACTCGCTCGAGTTTCTGCTGGTCAGGACGGGGTCGGGACGGTGGACGTTTCCGAAGGGCACGGTGGAGCGGCATCTTGGGCCGCGAGATTCGGCGGCGCTGGAGGCTCGGGAAGAGGCTGGGGTGGTGGGGCGCGTCTCAGACGAACATTTCACGATCTACTTTCAGGAGAATCGCGACTGCTACCACGCGGCGGAACGCGAAATTGCGATTGCGGCGTTCCTGATGCATGTTCACGAAATGACCGATCCGGAAGAGCGGTATCGAAACCCGAGGTGGTTTCGCCCGCAGGAGGCGAAACGGCGGTTGTCGAGGCGGAGGCGGCCGAAATATCAGCGGGAGTTTGCGCGAGTGGTGGATCACGCGGTGGAGATGCTGGGGCGGAAGAGACGCACGGCGTAACCGCGGATTTCGCGGATTGGCACGGATCGAAAAAGCAAAATCAACACCCTTCCACATAAAACAACTTAAAATTGCTATCACCTGATATGGCTGCGAATGGAAATGTCGCGCGGGGGAAGAAGTCTGGGATCGGCTACTGGATGCAGCAGGTGTTGAAGGAAGCTGCGAAGGCGGAGCAGGGGTTCGATCCGGATGCGGTGCATGATTTGCGCGTCGCGCTGCGGCGATGCCGGTCGATGGGCCAGGTTCTGCTGCGGGTGGATCCGGTGCCGGAGTGGAAGAAGATGCGGAGAGAGGGGGAACGCGTCTTCAGCAGCCTGGGCGATCTGCGCGATTGCCAAGTGATGATGGATTGGATCAAGAAGCTGAGTGAACCGGGCGAGCCGGCTGGGCAAAAGCTGCTTGCGGATGCGACAACCCTCGAACAGACGCTGAAGGCCTCTGCTGCGGATTCGCTGTCGAAGTTTGATATCAAGTCGTGGGAAAAGTGGGCAACTTCGCTGGAGAGGCGTGTACGGCGGTTTCGGCCGGATGGTGAGATCTTCCAGGGGATCGCGCTGGAGCGGTGGGAGCATGCGCGGGAGTTGCATCGTGCGGCAATGCGCGGTCGCAGCAAGGTTGCGATGCACCGGTTGCGGATTGGGGTGAAGAAGTTTAGGTACGTGGTCGAGAATTTTCTGCCGAGAATTCACGAGCAGATTGGCGACGAGTTGAAGGGCGTGCAGGATGTTCTCGGAGAAGTGCACGACCTGGATGTATTGTGGGATACGGCGGTGCAAATACACGCGTTCGAGACGCCGGAAGAGCGGCTGCGATGGGCGGAACGGACTGCGTCGGAACGGCGGGCGCGGGTTGAGCAATATCGGCAACGGGCGCAAGGGGCGGAGTCGATCTGGCGGAAGTGGCGAGCGATGCTGCCAGATGAGGAGCGGGCGGAGCGGGCGACGATACGGCGGTTGCAGGCTTGGGCTTCGGTGCTGGACCCAGATTTCGCGCATACGCGGAGGGTGTCGAAGCTGGCAGTGCAGTTGTACGACGGGCTGGCGAGGGTGGGAGTAATCCCGGCAAACGGCAGCGCGGCGCGTCGATGGCTGATGGCGGCGGCGGTGATGCACGATGTCGGAAAGAGGAAGGGCGACAAGGGGCACCAGAGGCGGACACAGAGGAAGATTCAGAAGCTGGAGCGGCCATATGGATGGACGGATGAGCAGTTGAAGATGATCTCGCTCATTGCACGGTACCATCGCGGCGATTGGAGCGCCGTGCCGCGAGCGGAGCTTGGCGGTTTGCACGCCGGGTCGGTACGGAACGCACAGAAAATTGGCGGCGTGCTTCGGTTGGCCAACGCGCTCGATGCGACTCATGAAGGGGCGATTCAGCGGATCGAGGTCACGCGTTCAGAGAATGGAATCCTTGTGCATGCAGAAGGATTGAAGGACGACAGCAGGCTCGCGGAGAAGATTGCGGCGGCGAGGCATCTGCTAGAGGTGAGATGTGGGGTGGCGATATTAGTGAGGGGGAGCTAGTTCTTCGTTCTTCGTAAAACGGTAATGCTCAAGAGTTTGGTCGTCTAGCGATTTTCATCTCCAGACGCCATTGTCTTCGCGGATTTTCCGTTCTCGGCGGTGACGAATTGGCGGAGCCAGTCGAGGAGTTCTTCGGCTTTTTGCTGGGTATCGGCTTCGACGGTGAGGCGGAGGACGGGTTCGGTGCCGGAAAAGCGAAGCAGCGCCCAGTTGTCGTTTTCCAGATAGAGTTTGGTTCCGTCGATGTGCGAGATGTTGACGACGTGATACGGTCCGATTGCGGTGCTCGGGGCTTCCTTCATCTTTTTGGGGACGGCGATGCGCATCTCGGGTGTTGCGGGCAGGCTCTCTTCGACAAAATAAAGCCGGCCTGTGAGGGCGTAGATGCGATCGAGGAGTTCGGAGACTTTCTGGCCGGTGCGGGCGAGCATTTCGACGACGAGGGCGCAGGCGAAGATGCCGTCCTTGCCGAGAATGTGGCCGCGGATGGTGAGGCCGCCGGAGGATTCGCCGCCGAGTAGAGCGTTGTGCTCCAACATGCCGGACACAATGTGCTTGAAGCCTACCGGAGTTTCGTAGCACTGTTCGCCTAATTTGTTGGCGAGGCGGTCGAGCAGGTGGCTGGTGGAAAGATTGCGGACCACGCCGCCGCGCTCGCCGCGAATCTCGTGCAAGTACCAATACAACAGAAGCAGGATGTCGTTAATGGAGATATAGCGGCCGTGTTCGTCTACGATGGCGACGCGGTCGGCATCGCCGTCCATGGCGAGACCGAGATCGTAATTGGATTCGTGCATTTCGGAGCTCAGCAGGCGCAGGGCTTCCTGGTTGGGCGCGGGGGAGCGTCCGCCGAAGAGCGGATTGTGGCGCTCGTGGATGAAGGTTACGCGGCAGCGTGCTTCGGTGAGGACGGTTCCGAGCGTGAGTTGGCCGACGCCGTACATGGGATCGACGATGACGCGGAGGCTGGCGTTGCGGATGGCGGTCATGTCGATGAGCTTTTCGACTGCGTCGACGTAGGCGTTGGTGAAGTCGCGCTTCTCGACGATGCCGGCTTCGAGGGCGATGTCGAGCTCGAGCTTGATGACGTCGTTCGCGGTGAGCTGGTTGGTTTCCTTCTCGATCTGGCGGGTTTCGTTGTCGAGCAGGAGCGACCCGTCGCCGTGGAAGACCTTGAGGCCGTTCCACTCGGGCGGATTGTGGCTGGCGGTGAAGGCCAGACCGTAGGCTGAACCCTGGATGGCGGTCGCGTAGGTTATGAGCGGAGTGGGCGCATCTTCAGGAAGAAGAATGGTCGGGATGTTGTTTCCGGCGAAGACCTCGGCGGAGGCTTCGGCAGCCTGGCGGGAGAGGAAGCGGCGGTCGTAGCCGATGATGACGCCCCGCTTTTCGAGGCTCTGACGCGTGATCTCGTTCGCCAACGCCTGTGAGAGGCGGCGAACGTTGTGCAGGGTGAAGCCTTCGCCGATGAGCGCGCGCCAACCGCCGGTGCCGAAGGCGATGAGGTTCTGTTCTTCCTGGCGGCGGGGACGATAGAGGCGCTTTTCGATGATGAATTGCGCGTGCTCCAAATCCTGGATGCTGTTGATTCCCTGCACTTCGTCCTGATCGAAGAGTTGGTAGCTTTCAACGCGCAGGCCGGAGCGGATGAGTTCGTGCACACTGTCGGTTAGGCGGAAGTCGCCATCGACGGGTGAGGGCGAGAGCTTGGCGAGGGCGGCGGAAATGGTGTCGGCGTTCACGACGTAGGCGCCAACGTTGAGTTCGCGAATTGCGCGGACTTCAGGAGAGGCTTCGGTGTCCTCGATGATGTCTATGATCTGTCCAGCGGCATCGCGGATGATCCGGCCGTAGGGGAGACGGCGATCGACGATGGCAGAGAGCAATGTCAGGTGAGCGTTGCGAAGACGATGACGGTTCAGCAGGCCGCGAATGGAGCCGGGACGGAAAAGGGGAGTATCGCCGTAAAGGATGAGGAGATTGCCATGAAAGCCTTGAAGACGGTTGGTGACCTCGCGGACGGCGGCGCCGGTGCCATTGGGGTTCTGCTGGACGACATATTGGTAGTCGGTGCCGAGGTGGGCACGGACTTCATCCTCGCGGTAACCGACGACGATGTAGATGTCGTCAGGCGAGGCCAACTGCTCGGCATTGTGCACGACGCATTGCAGGATGCTCTGATCACCGAGTTTTTGCAGGACGAGGGGATGACCGTCGGGAGTGATGGCGTCTTTTCCGGCGGCGAGGATGATGACTTTGAGTTGGCTGGGAACGGCGGCCGGCATGGGGAACCTTTCGAGATGAATCCGTTCAGAATAATGCTATATAGCGGTTGAAGGCGGGGCAAGGGGAAAGGCAGACCGCGGGTTTTCGCGGATTCGCGCAGAGCCGAAAGAAAAGACCCAGGTTAACCGTCCAAAAGAGGACGGCGAACCTGGGGCACTATGTTAACGATATTTAGCTTTGGGAGACCGGGTTTGGCTTTGCGGGTACGCGATTGCCAAGGTCTCGAACCCGGACGCCGTTCTTGAGGTTGAACTCCATTTCTTCGAGAGTGATTCCCTTGGTCTCCGGCACGAACAGGGCGACGAACGCAATCGCAAGGACGCAGAAACCGGCGAACACATAGAAGATCGAAGCGTTTCCGTGCGCCTGCATAAAGGAGAGGGCGTTGGCCATCACGAAGCCCGCGAAGGTCCAGTTAACCATCGTCGTGATCGTCATGCCGACTTCGCGGCCCTCAAGCGGGAATATCTCCGAACATACCAGCCAGGCGACCGGTCCCCAGGAGACGGCGAAGCCGAAGATGTAGAGAATCGCCGATACGAGCAGCACAGACTTCGCAGTACCACTGATCATTGCAGGGTTGGCAGCGGACCCAATGGTTTGGAATGCGACCCCAGCGGCGACCATGGTGACAAGCATCGCGACCGCGCCGACGTAGAGCAACTTCTTGCGTCCCCACTTCTCGACCAGGCGAATCGCCGGGAAGGTAAACAGCATGTTCACGGTTGGAACGGTCATTGAAGCGAGCAGACCCTTCATTCCCGCATAGCCGAAAATGGTTGGCGAATAGTAGATCATCATGTTAATGCCGACGAGTTGCTGGAACATCTGCAGAAAAACGCCGACCATCAGTACCTTGAAGAAGTAACCGCGGGTCACGATTCCGAAGCCAGCGCCCTGTGGCCCGTGCAAGGCCTGCTCGATTTCCGCGATCTCTTCGTCGATTTCGTGCTGTGTATTCATGGTGCGGCGCAGGACCTCGATCGCCTGTTCCTTCCGCCCCTTGAGCATGAGCCAGCGCGGGCTTTCGGGCAGGATAAAGCCGCCAAGGAACATGAGAGCCGCGAACAAAGTGATAGTCAGGAACATAAGCGGCAGAGAGGTGGTGGCTTTTGTGAAGGCCCTTGCAATCATGACGTTGGTCAGCGAGATGAGGAAAATGCCGATCGTGATCATCAGTTGGAAGAGCGTACCCATGGAGCCACGGATGGATGCTGGGGCCGTCTCGGAGAGAAAAAGCGGAACGACGAAGGACGCTACGCCGACCGCGAAACCGAGGGCAAAACGGCATGACGAGAGCACCGAAAGCGGCGGGAGCAGAGCCGAGATGGCGGAGGCGGCAGTGAAGAGGAAGCCGGCAAAAAGGAGGCTCTTCTTGCGCCCGAGGAAGCGAGCGAAGATGCCGGAGAGAAGTGCGCCGACGATACCGCCGGTGGCCAATATGGCGGAATAATGCTCGGCACCCTGAGTTCCGAGGTGATAGTGCGCCTCGATGGTCTCAAGAGAGTTGGCAATGAATCCCTGGTCGAGGCCGAAGAGCAGTCCGCCCAATGCCGCGACCGAACAGATCACGTAAACAATTGTCTTGTAACCGCCGGGCCTTCCCCCGACCAACTCCACCTTATTCATTTACCCCTCCAGCGCTCATCCTTTCGACCTGTCGGAAGAAGCGCTCAGAAAACGGCCGATATAAGAGCATGAAATGTAACAGAATCGTCCCATTCTAGCGACACAGCGTGCGGCCAGCCTATTTGTTTTTCAAGAAAACGACTAGCGCTGTCCCGAATACTGCGTTTCAGCGCCCGGGGCCGTATAATCCGCCGCGAAGCTTCGGCAGCCCGAATGGTCTGCCTGCCGGGGGTACCAATGCATCTTCGATCCTCTGAAGCAATTCTTCGCGTAGTTTCGATTGTTCCCGCCGTCACTTTCTTACTTCTCTCCTTTATACCGAGCGCTTTGGGGATGGAATCCACTTCAATTGTGATCGATAAGGGATGGCGTTTTCGCGCCATCAACGACAAAGGACATCCAGAGGTAGAGCAGTGGCACCAGGCGGAGGTTCCGGGGGTGGTGCAGACCGATCTGCTACACAACAAGCTGATCCCGGATCCGTTCTACGGAGACAACGAGCCAACGCTGCAGTGGATTGGGCTGACGGACTGGGAGTACGAGACCGAGTTCGAGGTCACGCCGGCGATGCTGCAGAGAGGGCACCTGGAATTGCTGTTTGCCGGGCTGGATACCTATGCCGACGTTTTCTTGAATGATGTACCGATTTTGAGCGCAGACAATATGTTTCGGCACTGGCGGGTGCCGGTAAAAGACAAGCTGCACGCGGGGAGCAATACGCTGCGCATCGTGTTCCATTCGCCAGTGATGTACATGCTGCCGAAGGTGAAGGCGCTTCCCTATCGGCTGCCGACGGTGAGCCAGGTGTTGACGGTGACCGAGGAGGGGATTGCGACGGATCCGTATACGAGAAAAGCGCCGTACAACTATGGGTGGGATTGGGGGCCGCGGTATGTGACCGAGGGGATATGGCAGCCGGTGGAGTTATATGCGTGGGATGATGTGCGGATCGACAACTTCCATATTCATCAGGCCAAGGTGACCGAGGCGAAGGCGAAGCTCTCGGCGGAGCTGGATATCTTGGCGGAGGCTCCGGTGGATGTGGATGTGAGTATCGGGTACGCAGAAGAGAACAACCCCACCCTATCGCCGAAAGCGGACGATAAGGGTGGAGCACAGCAGAAGGTTCATCTCGATGCAGGCATGAATCACGTGGCGATTCCATTCGAAATTGCGAAGCCGGACCGGTGGTATCCGAACGGATATGGGGCGCAGGCGCTGTATAAATTCACGGCGACGGTGCGGCGCGGAAAAACGAGCGCGGATCATGCGCAGGTTCGGACGGGGTTGCGGTCCCTGGAACTTCGGCGACAGGTGGACCAGTGGGGGAAGAGCTTTGAGTTTGTCGTGAACGGGATTCCGATCTTCGCGAAGGGCGCGAATGTGATTCCGTTCGACAGCTTCGCGCCGAGCGTCACGCCGGAGGTGCATCGCAGAATTCTGCAGGCGGCAAAAGATGCGCATATGAACATGGTTCGGGCATGGGGCGGCGGATATTACGAGACGGATGACTTCTACGATATCTGTGATGAACTCGGAATCATGGTGTGGCAGGACTTTATTTTCGGTGGAGCGATGGTGCCGGGAGATCTGCCGTACCAGAAGAACGTGCGCGAAGAAACTATCGAGCAGGTGAAGCGGTTGCGCGATCATCCGTCACTGGCGCTGTGGAACGGTAACAACGAGGTCGAGACAGGATGGAAGTATTGGGGCGACAGGCAGGCGTTCAAGGAATCGATTTCGCCGACGGAGCGCGAGCGGGTCTGGCAGGACTACTTAATTATGTTCCACGACATTATCAAGAGCGTGGTGACGGAATACGGCGATGGGACCCCGTACTGGCCGAGTTCGCCATCGTCGAATTTCGAACCAAACCCGGATGGGCAGAGCAACGGCGACATGCACTACTGGGCGGTGTGGCACGCTCTGGCGCCGATCGACGATTACACAAAGCAGTTCCCGCGGTTTATGTCCGAGTACGGGTTCCAGTCGTTCCCGGAGATGAGGACGATAAGGCAGTTCGCCGGACCGAAGGATTTGGACCTACTGTCGGCGGTGATGCAGGAGCATCAGAAGAACGTTGGCGGGAACGAGCGCATACGGACGTACATGTTGCGTGAATATCACGAGCCGAAGGATTTCGAGTCGTTCATTTATGTAAGCCAGGTGCTGCAGGCGGAGGCGATCAAGGTTGGGGCGGAGCATCTGCGACGGCAGATGCCGCGGGTGATGGGCTCGCTCTACTGGCAACTGAACGATTGCTGGCCGGTGGCATCGTGGTCGAGCATTGATTATTACGGGCGATGGAAGGCGCTGCAGTACTACGCGCGGCGGTTCTATAACGACCTGCTGGTCTCGCCGTTCGAGGTGGACGGGATCGTATCGACGTTCGTGGTCTCGGACAAATTGCAGGCGACGCCGGCGGAACTTCGCATTCGCGTGATGGATTTCTCAGGCAAGCAGTTGTTCGAAAACAAGCAGACGATTACTGTGCCGGACCTGTCGAGCAAAATCTATGCGACGTTCAAGCGCGAGGACTTACTGAAGGGCACGGATGCGCAACATGCGTTCGCGGCGTTCGATTTGAGCGTCGGCGGAAAGGTAGTGTCGCGCAACCTGATGATGTTCGATATCACGCGGAACCTGGCGCTGCCGGTCCCAAAGATTCAGTCGGAGATTGCGGGCGGGAATGGCGAGTATTCGTTAAAGCTGCAATCGGCGGTGCTGGCGCGGCATGTGTATCTTAGCTTTGGGGATGCCGACGTTACGCTGTCCGATAACTATTTCGATCTGCTCCCTAGCGAGCCGGTCACGATTACTCTGAAGAGCAAAATGGGGCTCGACGAAATCAAGAGAGCGATGCGGATCCGGAATATTACCGATGCGTTCCCGCCGGGGGAGTCGCCGAAAGGAGAATAAGCTTGGGCGCATCGTGTCCGGGGAAGTGTCGCGGTCAAGCTGGGCGCGGTTTTACCTGCTTCGCATCAGGCCGCGGCTTCGAGGACGTGCTGCGGCCGGGCATCGAAGACCGACTCTACGTTCATGTGAAGCGTCTGGAGACCCTTGCTGACTTGCGCAAGAGTCGTGAGCACCTCAATAGCATGGTTAAGATCGGCCGCGGAGAGTTCGCTTACGCGTATGCTGAGTTCGAGGTTGTACTTGACCAGTTCCGGAACATGGTTTTTTCCGCGCAGGGTTCCGCCCAGCATTCGGAAGAGGCTGACCAGCGAATGGCTGCCGCATACCTCACAGATGTCATGAGGGCTGTTGCTGACGTTTTCACAATTGACGCAAAAAACGGCGTGCTGCAGGGGAACAACGCTCATCTCCTGCTCAATGTCCCTACCGGCGGTGCTCATAACCAGAACCTCTGATTCGTAAGATGCCGAATGTCAAGAGGCGTTCCAAAAAAAGGTTGTGAAGATTATCCTCCATTTTCCGCAGTATTCAACGGTATCGTTGAATGGGCAATCTGCATCCATTAACTGACGGCTATGGATTTGGAGAAGACTATCTCGGAAATCGAGTGGCTGGAGCGGATCTTCAGCCTTCCGGATAAGCGCCCGTTGCAGGTGCGCGACCGCGAAGCGGCGAACCAAAGGCACGATAAGCTGCTCGCCGATAATCCCTGGTTCCGACTGTGGAAGCGGTACGGGGTCTAGAACTTCTCTTGTAACTTCTTGAAAAGATTAAAAAGCCCCACCCTGTCGCTTCGCGACAAGGGTAGGGCACAATTCCGGAAGTGATTTACGCGTGCTTGAGGACGGTGCAGACGCTGGCGCAAATGGGGCCGCCAATGTTGAAGGTTGCGGCGACTTTGGGATTGCGGACCTGCAATTCCTTCGGCGCCTTTCCCAGCAGTTGCCAGTAGCACCACCCGAGCATGGCGACTCCGGTCGCGCCGATGGGGTGACCCTTGGCGACGAGACCGCCGGAGAGATTGATTCCGCACTCGCCATCTACCTTCGATTTCCCATCGACCCAATATTGCGCTCCCTTGCCGATCGGAGCCTTGCCGATCACCTCGGTACCAATCGCGCCCATGACGGTGAAGCAGTCGTGGACTTCGGCGACGTTGACGTCGTGCGGTATAGCGCCAGCCATTTCGTATGCCTTGCGCATGGCTTTGTGCGCTCCGACCGGACGCAGAACGTCGCGGCCTTCTTTGAGCAGCGGGTCGGTAGCCTGCCAATAGCCGGCGATTTCGACGCAGTCGGACTTGGCGACGCCGAGTTTCCTTAGTCCTTCCTCCGTCGCAAGAATCATAGCGGCGTAGCCATCGGTGATCTGGGAGCAGTCGTAGGTCTTTAGCGGCAGGCCGTCGACGATGTAACGATTGATGCCTTCAATCTTGGTTGCGCCATCGATGGATAGTTCGACATTGCGCATTTGCGCGTAGGGATTGAAGCGTGCGTTGCAGTACTCCCGAACCGCGATGTGAGCGAGGTCGGCTTCGGTGACGCCGTGGTGCGACATGTAGCACTGCATGACCTCGGCGAAGATGTGCGGGAAGATGTAGACTTTGCCCTCGCGATCGCGAGGGTGCGAGAAAACGCCGAGAGCTTTGCCGACGAGTTTGCCATCCATTTTGCCGTCGGCGTCGCGCATTTTTTCGTAGCCGAGAGCGATGCCGGTGTCGCCCCAGCCACATTGAAGTTTCTGAATGACGGAGAGGATGGCCTGTCCGCCAGAGGCACAGGCGTTTTCGACCGACTCGATCGGTTTGCCCTCCAAGCCCGGAACGATGGCTGCGAGGCCGGAGACCAGGCCTTGCTCGTTGAGCGAAATGTTGCAGGCGGCACCAACCGAGCCGACGTCGAGCATTTCGGGAGTGGTGTTTGCTTCCTTGCAGGCGCCCTCGACCGCAGCTTTCATGATCTCGGGAACAGTCATAGCCATGAGCTTGCCGAATTTCGACTGATGATAACCAGCTATGTAGATCTTTTTCATGATTCCTCTCTTCGATATCAATGATGCGATGGGGCCGAGGGAACAACGGTCACTCTTTGCGAACTGTTCCTGCTTTGAGTGAGTGAAGAACTCGATACTTCTCCTCCAACTCTCCCTTCACGACTTTTCCGTAGGGCGTTCGTGGAAGTGCGTCGGTGAAGACAAAATCCCTCGGAACCTTATAACGCGCCAGACGGCCCTCAAGGAAGGAGATTAAGTCACTCGCCGTGAGAGAGTTTTGGGCGGGTCTCGGGACGATGAATGCCACCCCTTGATCTCCCCACTTTGAGTCGGGGACTCCGATGACGGCGGCATCTTGCACTGCCGGGTGCTGGAGCAACTCGGATTCGATTTCGGCGGGATAAACGTTTACGCCGCCGGAGATGAACATGTCCTTGGCGCGGCCGGTGACGTAGTAGAAGCCTTGTTCGTCGCGACGGGCGGTGTCGCCGGTGTGCCACCAGCCTTCGGAATCGAGAGCGGCGGCGGTAGCTTCGGGATTGTTCCAGTACCCGGCGCAAACGTGATCGCCGCGAAGGCAAAGTTCGCAGATTTCGTTCGGGCCAACTTCTCCGCCCTCGGCGTTGATAAGTTTGCCTTCCGTGAACATGATGGGTTTGCCGATGGAACCGGGCTTGCGGAGAGCATCTTCGTCAGAGATGGCGAAGCAGTTCACACCGACTTCGGTGAGTCCGTAACCCAGTTTGAAGAGAATGCCGCGGCGTTGATAGGTCTCGGCGATGTAGAGGGGCAGGGGCGCGCCGCCGGAAATCATCCATCGGACATTGCTGATGTCGGTAGTTGCGAACTCTGGCGCCTCCATCATCATCTTGAAGATGGTTGGAACAGCCATTAAGACCGTGCACTTTTCACGCTCGAGGGTACGCCAGACTTCGGAAGCGTCGAAGCCGCGATGGAGGACGATGGTGCCGCCGACAAGGAATAGCGGTGTGAGGAAAACGGCGAGGCCGCCGGCGTGGCAGAGCGGCGTGATGATGGGGGCAATGTCGGTGTCGCGCAGGTGCCAGCTTTCGGCGGTGTTGCGTGCATTGGCGAGAATCTGGCGGTGCGGAATGACGACGCCCTTGGGTTTGCCAGTAGTACCGCTGGTGTAAAGGAGACACCATGGGTCTTCGGGGGCACAGGGTTGCTCAGCGGCTGAACCGACCTGGGTCGCAAGGAGATCTTCCAGCGAGATGAGTTTGGCGATTCCGCAGCGTTGACGAAGAAGATTGGCGGTTTCTGCGTATTGCTTTTCAAAGAGGAGCGCCTTCAGGCCGGCGTCGCGCGCAATGCCTTCGAGTTCGTGCGGAGTGAGACGGTAGTTGAGCGGGACGAGGATGACGCCGGATTTTCCTGCCGCGAAAAATGCAACGATGTATTCGACGCAGTTCTGGGCGAGGATGCCGACGCGCTCGCGTTTCTGAATTCCGAGTTGAGAGAAATGGGCGGCGCAGGCAGTCGCATGTGCGTTCAGTTCGGAGTAGGTGAAGCGCTCACCCGTTGGGACATAGACGAGCGCGACCTTGTTCGGTGTAATCCGCACCCGCTCGCCGAGAATCTCTCCGGCAATCATTTGTTCTCTTCCTTCGAGGCGGCAGATGCGAGGGGCGGCTTCGCGGCCGGCGGTGGCTGATGCAGTGCATCGGTCAATGTCTTGGTGAGCGCGATGGGGCACTCCTGCTGCGGAATGTGCCCGCAGCGGGGCAGAGTGGTGAGACGGACGTTTGGTAGTTCGGCGTCCATGCGCTGCGCGTAGGAGAGCGGTATCAGGCGGTCGGACCCGCCCCAAATCAAGTCGACTGGAGTTGTGAAAGCAGCGAGCTTTCCATCGAGGAGATGCTTCGACATGTCCGCGGCACCGGCGGCGACCATGCGACCGATGGGGCCATTGTGCGAGGCGCGAACTACGTCGTCGAGAACGAAGCCGGGCGGATGAGGGCTGCCGGGATCGAGAATGGCGTCGAAGAGCTTGGCAGCCTGTTCGCGATTGGTAGGGAGCGGAACCAGGTCGGGGCGTTCGCCGCGAATCGGGCCGCCATCAATGGCAATGATGCGATTGACTTTATTTGGATGATCTTTCGCGTAGAGAAAAGCGAGCCAGGCGCCGAGCGAATTTCCGGCGATGATGACTTTCTGGCTCGGGGCTTTCGCCGAGATGACTGAGTCGAGGCCACTAAGCATGGTGTCGATAGTGAGGGGCCCGGTTTCTGGATCGCTGCGGCCGTGACCAGCGAGATCCGGGATCACGACGTCATAGCTCTCGGCAAGCTGCGGTGCGACTTTCGACCAGGAGCCGGCGTGATCGCCTGCACCGTGCAGCAGGACGAGAATGGGTCCGCTTCCCTTCTCCCAGACGGTCTGTTTTCCGACCGGGCTCGCAATCGACTTCTCGACGAAGCCGGCGGACTTCAGGGCTCGGCGATTCTGCCAGTTGAAGAGTGCCATGGGATACCGGAAGAAGATGACGCAGGCGAAGACGAGCGCTACGAAGAGGACAAGGCCAATCGCGATGATCACGAGTTTCATATTGATCTCGAAGACCCACATCTGCTAACTGCGGCAGATGTGGGGCACGGAAAATGCAGTTATGAGGCACCGACGAACTATTCGTTCACATGCGGAATGCGCATGCGGCCTGGTTGTAGCCGACGCCGGACCCGACCAGGACGACGAGGTCGCCGGGCTTGATCTTCTTGTGTTCGATAGCTGAGTCGAGCGCCATGCCGACGCAAGCGGAGCCGGTGTAACCATAGTCTTCCATGATGGTGTGCGTTTTGCACATCGGCAGGCCGAGTTTTTCCATTACGAGTTCGATCGTGGGCTTGCGTACCTGCGTGAAGATGAGTTGATCGATTTCACTGAGTTTGAAGTTGCCGCGTTCGGCGACCATGCGCACCAGCTTGGGCCATCCCTCGTCGTTGATTTCGGGGGGATACCGGCGCGTCATCTTCACTTTCGTCCTGCCAGTTTTGAGTGATTCTTCGCTGGCGGGCTCGGCGGTGCCGCCGGAATAAATTCCCCAGGCGTCGGCGTAGGTACCGTCGGCGAGAAACGCCGAGGCGACAAAGCCCGGAGTATCGCTGGCCTCGAGTACGGCAGCACCCGCGCCGTCACCGTAGAAGAAGGTCATCGGATCATTGGGGTCGGCGAGTTTGTGCATGAGATAGACGCCGAGGACGAGAACGGTCTTGATGCTCGGGTTGGTGGCGATCATCCCGGCGGCTATGCTCAGTCCCGTTGGGAACGATGCGCAGGCGCAGCCCACGTCGAAGGTGCCGGCGTTCTTCGCGCCGAGTTTCCCCTGCAGTACGACCGAAGTTGCAGGCGTGATGTAGTCAGGAGAATCGGTACCGAGGATGATCAGGTCCACGTCTTCCGGCTTGCGCCCTGCGCGCTCGAGGGCTTGTTTCGCTGCGGGTAACGCGACGTCTGAGGTCGCCCAGTTGTCGGGCGCGTAGTAACGCTGGCGGATGCCCGTGCCTGCTTCCATCTTGTCGACGAAGTCGGGCGCGAAGGCTTTCAGGCGTTCGCGAAAGACATCGTTGGGCACGCAGATTTCGGGCAGGTAACGGCCGGTTGAGATGATTTTTGCATATCGAGTCATTGCTAGGTTCCCATGATCAGGCCGCCATCGATGGAGATAACGGTTCCGTGGACGAAAGAGGCTTGGTCGGATGCGAGCCAGACGTAGGCGTTGGCGATGTCGGCGGGATCGCCGAGACGACCGAGCGGCGTGTGGCCGACCATGCCTTCAACAATTTTTGGCGGCATGGCGCGAACCATTTCTGTGCCGATGAAACCTGGCGCTACGGCGTTCACGCGAATTTTGTACTTGCCGAGTTCGCGCGCCCACGTGCGGGTCATGCCAATGACGCCGGCCTTGGTGGCGACATAGTTCGTCTGGCCGAAATTTCCGTAGAGGCCGACGACAGAGGACGCGGAGAGAATGACGCCACCGCCGCCCTGGATCATATGCGGAACCACGGCGCGGGTGCAGTTGAAGACGCCCTTCAGGTTTACGCCAATGACAGCGTCCCACTGCTCGTCGGTCATCGCCGCGGCGAGGGCACCGTCTTTCCACTTTGCTAGTTGGGCGTCGCGAGTGATGCCGGCGTTGTTGATGAGGACATCGATGCGGCCCCATTTTTCCCGAACTTCGCGAACTGCGGCTTCGACGGAGGCGACGTCAGCGACGTTTACGGTGCCGAAAATCGCGGAACCGCCGGCGGATTCGATGTCTTTTACGAGTGCGGCGGAATCGCGACCGGAGATGTCCCAGGCGGCAACGCGTGCACCCTCTTCGGCAAAGCGGAGGGCAGTGGCACGGCCGATTCCGGCGGAAGCACCGGTGACGATTACAGCTTTGTTCCTGAGCCCAGTGTCTTTCATTGTGATCTCTTTATGAACACGCACGAATGCTCCGCCTGGGCGGCCGCGTGATGCGACCGCCCGGACGGGTTGAGATTAAAAGCTGTACTTCAGCGCGAACTGGATTACGCGTGGACCGGTGCTCGTAGCGAGAATCTGGCCGAATTGCGCAGATGCAAGGACGTTCACGGGGTTTGCGAAGTTGGTGTGGTTGAAGACGTTGAAGAATTCCGAGCGGAACTCGACTTTTTGCTGCTCGCGAATTGGGAAGAACTTCACGAGAGAGAGGTCGAGGTTCTTCTGCCCGGGACCGACGAAAGCGTTACGCGGGACATTGCCCCAACTGGCGCCCGTGGGCTGCTGGAACGAGGCCGGGTTGAAGTAGCTGTTCAGCCGCGACACGACATCGCCACTCTTGGTTGCCGAACCAACCGTCTCGCCGGGTTTGAAATCGGCATAGACGGCGACGAATGCCGAGGCGTTGCCGATGATGCTGAACGGCACGCCGCTCTGCCAGGTGCCGACTCCGGCCAACTGCCAGTTGTTCAGGACCTGCTTCGGGAAACCGGCGCCGCCGCGGTACGCCTTGGGCAAGTCGTAGACGAAGCTGACGACGAAGCGGTGCCGGCGGTCGAAGTCCGACGAGCCGAAATAGTTCTGGTGAGTGTCGCCGATGACGCCGGTCAGGTCGTTGACGGCACCGCCGGAGAAATCATCGATGGAGTGGGACCAGGTGTAACTCGTGAGAAACTGCAGGCCGTTCGCGTAGCGCCTGGTAACGCTGGCCTGCAACGAGTTGTAACTGGACTGCCCGCTCGTCTGCTGGACGAAGGTACCGAGAGGGGCAGAGGCCAATCCGGAAAGTCCATACGGATACGGGCCGCTGTAAGGTCCGTAGTAGACGTTGGTCGGAAGTGTCGATTGATTCAGATTCCAGAGGCGAGTCAACTTGTGGGACATGGAACCGACATAGCTGACGTCCAGCAGCGTGTTCTTCAGCGCCTCCCACTGAACGCCGAAGTTGTACTGCTGCACGTAGGGGGTGACGAAATTGCTGCGATCGGGATAGATGCCGTTCACAGGAACAGCGCTGGTGGTTGCCGAGGCTCCGACGGGGAGAAAGAACGGCGGGCCGCCATTCGGGAAGTAGGTTGTGTTGTTGAAGGCGATTGGAAACTCACTCGGCGCGGGAACCTGGACGTACGGGTTCGCCGGCGAAATGAGATGGGTCACGAAGTTAGATAAGTTGAGGCCGACGAGATTGTACGGTGGATTGAAGACCTGGCTATTGAAACTGCGAGCGTTGATACGGTCGTAATAGATGCCGTATCCACCGCGGATCACCACTGTATCGTTGTCGGGGTTCGGGCGGAATGCGAAACCAATGCGCGGCCCGAAGTTCTTGTAGGGCGTGTCCACCAATCCGTCCTGCACCTTGGGAATTCCCGGAACGTTGCCGTTTCCCGCCTGCACGAATCCGGCAGTTACGGCTACACCGCCGTAGGGAAGATACTGCGCAGGATTCGGAAGAGCGGCGGTTTCCGCGAGGCGAGGATCGAAGGCCACGAAGCGGCCCTTCTCTTCTGTAAAGGCGCCGTAAACGTCCCAGCGCAAACCCGCATTGATGGTCAATCGATTACTGACACGCCAGTCGTCCTGGATGAACAGGTTGAAATCATTGGCACGAATGGCGCGATACGGATCGCCAGTTCCGAGAATGGAAAGCAGCGGATAACCGCTCATCATCGTACCGTAATCGAGATAGAAGAGCTGGCCATTGTTGTAGGCGTCATACCGCAAGTTGATGACCTGGCGCTTGTATTCGCCGCCAAACTTCAGAGTGTGCTTCCCTTTTGTCCATGTCAGCGTGTCGCCGAAGGTATAGGTTTTGTTCTGGCTGAAGTTCGAAGCCAGTGGGGACGCATTCAGGTCGATCGCGTTGGAGACGTTGATGCTTGGCGCGGGGGTGAACCCGAGGGGATTCGTGATGCCCCACTCCGCCGTGGTGAAGGGTTGGTCGGGAATGCTGTCGACGGTGATGACATTTCCGCCAGCGCGGAAGTCGTTGATCATCGTCGGACTGATGACCCACATTTCACTGATGGAGAGAACGCGGTTCTTCAGGTTGACCTGCGTTGCGGCACCCGGAGCCTGGATCGCGTTCTGCACACCAGCGAAACTGTAAAGTCCTTGCGTCGTTGGGTTGTCCGCCCAGAAGAACTTTCCGCTAACCGTGTTGTTCTGGCTGAGCTTGTAATCGAGATTGAAGTTGAACTGGTCTTCCTGAAATTTGGAGATGGTCGGGATTGTCACCGGGACCGGGGTGGCGCTGTTGGTCGAGGAAACCGGTGATGGAATCAGGTACTGACCGTTGGGCAGTTGCGCCTGGAAAATTTTTAGCGCGACTGGATCAAAGTAGCCATTGGGGAAGTAGGCCCCGAGAATGCCCATGCCACAGCCACCATTCGCAACTGTGGCCGTCAGTTTGTACAGCGCCGCGGTCGACCGATCGTTGGTCAGGCATCCGGGAACGAAGACGGTCGAGAGTGAGTTCGTGAGCGAGGTGCCGTTGGTTTCGCGCGTACCCTGGTAGGACATGAATACGAAGAACTTGTCCTTCACGATTGCGCCGCCGAGGGTGCCGCCGAACTGGTTGCGCTTGTAGTCGGGGCGCTCGGTTCCCTGTCGCTTCAGGAAGAAGTTGTTGGCGTTGAGTGATTTATTGCGGAGGAATTCGTAGATGTTACCGTGCCAGTGATTGGTGCCGCTCTTGGTGACGGCTGCGACGACACCGCCGGTACTGCGGCCGGTGGAGGCGTCATAGAGGCTGGTCTGCACGATGAATTCCTGCAAGGAGTCGGTGGCCGGAACGGCGAGGTTCGGTGTGCCGCCGGTGCCGATTGCGGCGGCGTCCATGCC
Organism: Terriglobia bacterium; assembly: GCA_032252755.1. Taxonomy (NCBI): domain Bacteria; kingdom Pseudomonadati; phylum Acidobacteriota; class Terriglobia; species Terriglobia bacterium. Next base: position 96,374 of record JAVUPY010000093.1, on the reverse strand, counting down.
GTTGATGACGACCGAGTTCGACGTAGTGCGCTGGCCGTTGACACTGATAACGGCGTCGCCACGGCCCAGTTCAGAGGAGTTCTGCAAAGAACCGGTTGTGCCGGGGGTAAGTGTCAGCAGTTGCTGGAAGTTTCGGGTCGGGAGCGGCAGCTGGCGAATTGTCTCCTGCTGGATGACGCGGCCCTGGGTGGCGTTCTCCGACTGCACGAGCGGAGGAGCGGCGCTGACTTCGATGCTCTCGCCGGTGGCGGATTTCACCTTGAGCGCGACGTCCAGAGTAGTCGTCTCGGTGATGTTCGCCACCACGCCGGTAAAGTTGGCGACGGCGAAGCCGGGTGCGTTCACTTCGAGCGTATACCGCCCGGGGGGCAGGAGCGGGAAGGTGTAATGTCCCGAGACGTCGGAATCGATGGTGCGTTGGACGCCGGCGTCGCTGGTGAGGACGAGTTTGGCGCCGGGGACGAGGGCGCCGGTGGGATCGAGGACGGTGCCCGCAATCTGGCCCGTCGTCGAGGTCTGCGCGAAGAGGCCTACTGAGGAGAACAGCAACATCGCAGCGGCCAATGCGACTAATAGCTTCTTCATTTCATTTTCTCCTGCGCCTCGCGGGCGCCTGCTTGCCGTTGCCGTTGCTGCCCAGTCCGGCGGTGAAGAGCCGGATGAGTTGACCGATGGCTTCGTCTTCGGGCAAGCCGAGGTGCTGTTTGCCACCAAATAAGGTTTCAACCAGGTAATAGGTGAAGAATTGAAGGTAGATCGCCGCGAATGCGACGGTCGGATCGATGCCTCCACTCACCTTCTTCTGCGAGAGTTGCGGGTTGAGCCGGCGAAGAATGGGGACGAGATCGCGGAAGATGTGCTCGAAATGCCGGTTCCCGAACTCGACGACGTCGATGTACATGAGACGCCAGTAGTCAGGATGGTCGCGCACGATTTCGCGGACTACGCCGGAGAGGTTGTGGAGATTTGCGGGATCGAGAGAACCGATGAGCGGCGCCAGGCGCGTGGCCATGATGCGGGCCATGCGCTGGTCGAAACGCTTGACCAGGCTCTCGAAGATGTCCTCTTTAGTCTTGTAGTAGTTGTAGAGATTGCCGAGGGAGACGCCGGCTTCGGCGGCGATTTCGCGGACAGAGGTACCGTGGAATCCCTGCCGGGTGAAGACGCGGAGGGCGGCTTCTTCGATGTGGACCTGATTTTTTTCGAGGACGCGTTCAGTAAGCTTGGGCATAGATAATAAAAAACGAACACTCGTTTTCTTTGTGGCCCAATATTTACGGTATGCCCGGCCGGGACTCGCGTCAACGGAAATTTAGGACACGCTAGTGCCCGGCCGTGGTAAGCGAAGCGAAAGCCCCACATCTGTTCACTACGACAGATGCGGGAGCGGAGACGGGGTCAAGCGCTTTTGGAGACTATCTTAGGGGCGCAGACCGCGTCCTGAAGGCCGGCCTTGCGCAACATCCACATGGCGGGACACCAGTTGGTGAATCCGGACTGAAGCAGGTTGAGGCCGACGAAGGCGGTGAAGAGATACCAGTAGGGGCTAACCCAGTAGCCCAGGGCTACCGAGAGCAGGATGAAGGTCCCGGCCATCAATCGAAGTCCACGTTCTACGGTCATAAATTCCCTCTCAAGCTTTGCTCTGCTCAGGGACGTCGCACACCGGCGTTTCGCAGGCTGCGACGTTCTCTGGCGAGTGAATGTGTGGTTCCACGGGGCCCAGGCGCTTTTGCACCATGTAATACAGGACCGGCACGGCCATGCGGGAGAGCAGGGTTGACGCTACTTCTCCAGCCATCAGCGACACGGCCAAGCCTTGGAAAATCGGGTCAAACAGGATAACACTGGCGCCGACGACGACGGCAGCGGCGGTCAGCAGCATCGGGCGGAAGCGCACCGCTCCGGCATCGACCACGGCTTCTTCGAGCGGCATCCCCTGCGCGCGGCGCAATTCGATGAAGTCGACGAGGATGATGGAGTTGCGCACGATGATCCCGGCGCCGGCGATGAAGCCGATCATCGAGGTCGCGGTGAAGAACGCGCCGAGCATGGCGTGCGCCGGGAGAATGCCGACAAGGGTCAGCGGGATCGGCGCCATGATCACCAGGGGCGTGATAAACGAACGGAACCAGCCGACCACGAGCACATATATAAGGACGAGCACGGCGGCGAAGGCCAGCCCGAGGTCGCGGAAGACCTCGATTGTGATCTGCCACTCGCCGTCCCACTTCATCGAGTACCGATCGGTCGATGCGGGTTGGACGGCGTTGTATCGTGCGAGGTGGTAGCCGCCGGGCACGATCAGTTTGTCCAGTTGTTTGTTCATTTTGAGGATGGCGTAGACCGGACTCTCTTCCCCGCCCGCGACATCGCCCGTGACGTAAACGACGCGCTCCATGTTCTTGCGATAGATGCTCTTGTTGATGGTGGTCTTTTTCAGTGTTGTAACTTCGCCCAGCGAGACCTGGCCGCCGGTGGCAGTCGGCAGCTTGATCGCCTGGAGTTGCTGGATGCTGGAGCGGTCGGCGCGGCTGAGGCGGACATTAATCGGGACATCCTCGCGGTCTGATGTCGTGTGCAGCAGACCGGCGTCGGCTCCACGAAGAGCGATTTGCACAGTCCGGGTAACGTCGGCGGCAGAGACGCTATGAAGCGCAGCTTTGTCGAGATCGACGACGAGGTCGTACTTGATTTGCGGATCCTCAACGTACCAGTCGACGTCAACCACACCCGGCGTTTGTTTAAAGATCTGCTTGATCTGGCCGGCGATCTTCATCTGGCCGTTGAGGTCGGGACCGTAGACCTCAGCAACGAGTGTTTGCAGTACCGGCGGTCCAGGGGGCACTTCGCTCACCTCGATGCGAGCGCCGTAGGGTTCGGCGATCTTGTCCAGTTCCGGACGGATGCGTCGCGCGATGGCGTGGCTCTGTTCGCTGCGCTTGCCCTGCGGCAGCAGGTTGACCTGAATGTCGGCCTGGTTGGGTTGATTGCGCAGGTAGTAATGACGGACGAGTCCGTTGAAGTTGTAAGGGCCTGATGTTCCCGAATAGATCTGGTAGTTTGCAATCTCAGGTTGCTTGGCGAGATAGCCACCCAGCGCTTGTGCGACGCGGGTCGTCTGCTCGAGTGGAGTTCCGTCGGGCATATTGACGATGACTTGGAACTCGCTCTTGTTGTCGAAGGGGAGCATCTTCACTTTTACCCATTTGAGCGGGACGAACGTGATCGCAGCGAGCAGGAGGACGACGACTCCACCAAGGAAAAACCACCGGTGCTTGGCGTCCGAGATGAGTGGGGTCATCACGCGACGGTAAAGCTTCGTGGTCCAGCCCTCGGTTTCGTGATGATGGCTGCCGTCTGAGTCCGCGTAATGACGCAGAAGGCGCAGCGCCGCCCAGGGCGAGACGACGAAGGCCACGATCAGCGAGAACAACATGGCGGCCGATGCGCCCACCGGAATCGGCCGCATGTACGGACCCATGAGGCCGCGAACAAAGGCCATGGGCAGGATTGCGCCGATGACGGCGAAGGTGGCGAGGATGGTCGGGTTGCCGACTTCGTCGACAGCTTCGACGGCGACATCGATGAGGGAGCGGCCGCGATTTTGCGGCAAGCGGAAGTGGCGAACGATGTTTTCGACGACGACGATGGCGTCGTCGACGAGGATGCCTATGCTAAAGATGAGCGCGAAGAGGGTGACGCGGTTGAGTGTGTAGCCGTATAGATAGAAGACCGCGAGCGTAAGCGCGAGGGTGACTGGCACCGCCAGCAGCACGACGCCGGATTCACGCCAACCGAGCGCTATTGCGATCAGCAGCGTGACGGACAAGGTTGCCAGTAACAGGTGTTTCAGCAATTCGTTGGACTTCTCTTCCGCGGTTTTGCCGTAGTTGCGGGTGGTTGTGATGTTGAGATCGGCGGGAATGGTGTTGCCACGGAGTTCGTGCACACGCTCCAGGATCTTTTCCGCGATGATGGTGGCGTTGGTTCCCTTGCGCTTGGCGACGGTGATGGTGACGGCGGGATAGTCGCCGGGCCGCGCGTTGGGAGATCCCGCGGCCGAACTGAACATGACGTAATCGGTCGGCTCGGAAGGCCCGTCAGTGATACTGGTCGCGACGTCTCGCAGATATACGGGGCGATTGTTCTTCACGCCGACGACGACTTGCGCGAGATCCTGCGCGGTGCCGAGGAAACGTCCGGCTTCGACCTGGAATTCGGTGTTGGATTCAGCGTAGCTGCCGGCGATGGCACGAGTGTTGGCGCCCTGCAGGCTAGAGACAACCTGTCCGGCGGGGACTCCATAGGCTGCAAGGCGGCTGGAGTCGAGCACGACGCGGACCGCGCGGGGTAAGCCGCCGATCAGGTGCGTCTCGGAGACGTCATCGGTCTGCTTGATGGTGTGTTCGAGTTCGGCGGCGATCTGACGGAGACGGTAGGAGTCATAGTTCGGCCCCCACAGCGTCAGAGCGAGAATCGGAACGTCATCGATCGAGTGAACTTTGATGATTGGCTGCGAAACGCCGGGCGGTATCTCATTGAAGTTCGAGTAGAGCTTGTTGTAGGTCTTAACGATCGCGTCTTCTTCCTTGGTGCCGACCTTGAAGCGAACGATGACGAGGCTGGCGCCGGGGCGCGAGATGGAATAGACGTACTCGACGTTCGGAACCTGCCGGAGCAGCTTTTCCATGGGGATGCTGACGCGTTCTTCGACTTCTTTCGGTGTCGCCCCCGGCATCGAGACCATGACGTCGAGCATGGGAACGATGATCTGCGGCTCTTCTTCGCGCGGTGTCTGCCACACGGCGAAGGCGCCGAGCAGGATGGACGCGCCGATGATGAGTGGCGTCAGCTTGGAATTGACGAAGCCGTGCGCGATTCTTCCGGCAAGTCCGTAGGAGCGGTTCATCACTGCACCTCGACCTGTTTCCCGCCGAGTTCACGATCACCGGGCGAGGAAACCACGACGTCATTCGGAGAAAGTCCGGAGAGGACTTCGACGCGATCGCCAACGGAGTTCCCCAGTGTCACATAGCGCAATTCCGCCAACTGGTTCTGTCCTACGGTGAAAACGCCGACGAGAGCGCCTCGGTGGACGACAGAGGTGTTGGGGATGAGGATCGCCGTGCGTTCACCGCGGGAAAACTGGGCGCGGCCGAACAGGCCGGAACGAACAAATTTAGACGACGGCAATTCCAGTTTCACGAGAAACGTACGGCTGGTGGGATCGGCGGCGGGAACGATCTGCGTCACTCGGCCATTCAGCGATTCGCCCGGATAGGCGTCGAGGGAAACGGGGACCGTTTCGCCCATATGAACGTAGCGAAGGCTGGCTTCGTCGACGGTGGCTTCGAGACGGAAGCGGCCGGTGGACTCGACAGTCAAAACGGGCGCGCCGGGGGAGGCGAGCGCGCCCGGGTCGACGCGCCGTTCTATGACGACCCCATTGAACGGTGCGCGAATTGAAGTGTAGTTAAAACCGGATTGGGCCTGCGCAACGGCGGCTTTTGCCTGCAGGCGTTGTGCGCGGGCGGTTTCGGCCGCAGCGGCAGCAGACTGAGCACGCGCCTTCACTTCGTCGTACTCCTGCGGACTGACGGACTTTCGCTGGAGCAGTGTGTTGTAGCGCGCGAGGGTTTCCTCGGCAAGTTTCTGCTGTGTCTGCGCGGCGGAGAGTTGATGATCGGAAGCCGCGAGTGCAGCCTGAGCGCCTTCGAGCGATGCCTTAGACTGTGCGGGATCGATGCTGACGAGGACCTGTCCGGCGCGAACGGGATCGCCTTCGCGAACGTGCACGGCCATGACGGTTCCCATGATCTGCGGCGCAAGTTGCGCAGTCTCGGCGGCCTGAACGGTGCCGACCGCGGTCAGGACATCGGGAATGGTCGAGTTGGAAACCTTCACGACCGAGACCTTGCCGGCGTTCTCAGGTTTCTGGGGCTCGCTTCCCTTTTTGGAGGAACAGCTCATGCTCAGGAAGAAAACTGCAGTGGCGAAAACGATGATGAGATATTTCTTCATTGGGTCACCGCCGGGCTTTGTGGATTCAAGTCCCCGGTTGCAAGTTGGAGGGCCGCGTAGCTGATGGCGTCCTTGTAAACCGATTCCCAGTAGTTGGTGCGGCCGGCGCGATCGGCGTCTTCGGCGCGAAGCAATTCGGTGATGGTCACCAAACCGCTGTCGTAGCGGTCGCGCATGATGCGCAGGCTCTCTTCGGCTTGCGCTACGGCGCTGCGCGAGACGTCGAGCATCTGGCGAGCGGCGTCATAATCGAAGTAAGCGCGACGTGCATCCAGACGAACGTTGTCTTCAGCGACCTGCTTGGCTGCCTCGGCGCGGCTAAGCTGGGCCTTCTCGACAGATACCTTGGCGTACTTGTCGCGCGAGAACAGGTCGAAGCGAACCTCGACTCCAGCCATCCAGTTGTTGTTTCCACCGCCAGTGAAGTGGGGATTGTCGGCCTCCCAGGAACCGAAGAGGTTGACCTGGGGACCAAGAGCCGATTGCGCCGCTTTCACTCCGTTCTGTTGTGCCATCAACTGCGAGGTCACGGCCTGAATATCGGGGCGATGGCTGAGCGCGCGCGATTCGATTTCGTCGACTGAGGCGGTCTCGGGAAACGTGCGGTCCTGTAATGGTTCGCTGGGTAATTGGCCGGGAGCAAGACGCGTACCGAGAGCCGTCTCCAGGCGGGTGCGGGAGAGTTTGGCGTTACTGCGGGCACGAATGAGATCCTGCTGGCGCGAGGCGAGGTTGAACTTCGCCGAAAGCAGATCGGCTTCGACGGAGGTACCCGCCTGCACTCGTGAAGAGCTGGCATCGACAAGGGCTTGCGCAGTCTTAAGGGTTTGCTCGGCGAGTTCTACCTGCTTCTGTGCGAGCAGCACACCGTAATAGGAGTCGAGCACGCGGTAGATCACTTCCTGGTCGGCGCGCGAAAGCGCCTGCTGGGCCGCAAGGTGAAGATTGCGCGCACGGCTGATCTCGCGCGAGGTCTGGAACGAATTGAAGATGTTCCACTCGCCGCCTAATTTGCTGGAGAAGTTGCCGATCGCGTCGGGATAGTTCAGTCGGTCAATGGCAAAGTCGGCCTGCGTGAACCTTGCCTGGCGCAACCGCGTGCCGAAGGCGTACACCGCATCGTTGCCATCGGTCGCGGTTTCGGAAAAAGTGACGCGTGGGAAGAGCGAGCTTTGTGCCATGCCGATCCCGGCATTGGCCGCGCGTTCGTCGGCGAGGGCCATTTTGCGGAAAGGGTTTTTCTCAAGCGCGATGGCCACAGCCTGCGCCTTAGTGAGGGGCGGCGCCTGCTGTGCAAATGCACTTGCGGAAATAGCGACGGCCAGCGCGAGCGACAAGTGCCGAATTAGCTTAATCCCGTTCATCTGCATAGGGGAAATATTCTGACTTCCACCCCATAAATGCAGTGACAAAGAGCGATGTTACAAAATGCAACATTCCGGTCTTGGGAAGGGGTTTCCGGTTCGGCCGGACGGCCTAGTGGGCGGGGGTCTCGGAGTATCGTTGATACTCTTGCATCAATAACTTACGAAGCTTGTCGGCGGTTTTGGGCTGGCAGGGGGTTTCCAAGGCTTTGCAACGTTCGACGGCACGGGCGAGATCGTTGACGAAGGCCATGCACGCGGGGCAGCCCAGCAGGTGCTGCTGAACGCGCTCGCACTCAAGGTCGTCGACGCGCCTGTCAATATATTCGGAGAGGCCGGCGAACATCTGGCGGCAACTGACGGGCTTGCGGTTTTTCCGACGAGACTGTCCTTTGGGCCTGGAATTCGCGGCCGAGAGTTCGCGGCGAACGAACAACCGGGCGCGATGCAGCCGAACCCGAACCGTCCCGGGACGCAGGCCGGTAATCCGCGAGACCTCGTCGGTGTCGAGGTCTTCCATGTCGTGGAGAACCAGTACGAGGCGATATTTCGGCGGAATACGGAGGACCGCCTGCTGCACCCGTTCGGCCTCATGCTTCTCTACAACCTGACGCTCGGGGCTGGCCGCGTCGTGGGAGGTGAGCGATGCCAGTTCTTCGCTGTCCGGCATGAGTTCTTCGAGAGACAGGGTGACTTCGGGGGCGAACTTGCTGCGGCGGCGGCTCATCCAGCAGCGGTTGCGGGTTACCTTGTAGAGCCACACGGCGAGCGCCTGCGGGCTTTCGATCTTGCGAAGATAGGGCAACGACTTGATGAGGACGTCCTGCATGGTGTCCTCGGCGTCTTCGGGGTGGCCGCAGACTCTCATGCTGAAGGAGAAGACGGTGTTTTGTATAAGCTTGAGCGCTTGCTCAAGATCGGCGGATTTGTTGCCTTGCAATAATCGCGTTGCCTGTGCCAGCTCGGGGCGCATGTCTGCAAACCGTCCTTTTACTATTTTAGCGAAAACAGGTCCGCCGGTGGTTCGGAAGAAAGAGTCCTTGCATTCAGAAGCTGAATCCTCCTAAGCTTTCACACAAATGGGCCCTGTGACGTGCTTGAGGCCAGGACGATGCAGCCGTTCACGGAACAGGCCGATGTCACTGCACCCCACGTTCGCGCCGCGCTACAGCGAATCGTCACTTCGGTGGAATTCTCTCGCTCTCCACAACTGCAGCGTTTTTTGACGTTCGTTGTGAATGAAGCCCTTTCCGGGCGAAGCGAACGGTTAAAGGAATACACGATCGGGGTCGAAGTGTTTGCGCGGCCTGCGTCATACGATCCGCGGCTGGATTCATTGGTGCGAGTAGAAGCGAAGCGTCTTCGAGATCTGCTGGAGCATTACTACGAAAACAATGGGAAGTCTGAGGGCGTTCGGGTCGAGCTACCGAGGGGATCATATGTTCCGGTGTTTCGGGCGGAAAAGGGTGGGCTTGATTCGACTGCGGTTGCTCGGAAATCCCACTGGAGCCGTACCTGGATACTGCTGCCGATAGCGACGGCTTTGCTGACCGGCATCAGCGCCTACTTTGGTGTGCGAACCCGGCAGGAAACTGCCAAGATCCCTCGAACGATTGCAGTTCTGCCATTCGAAAACCTCAGCAGCGATCCGGAGAACGAGTACCTGTGCTTTGGATTGCTGGACGAAGTGACGACCGACCTGGCTAAACACCAGAATCTCCGCGTGATTGCGCGGACTTCTTCTTCCCGGTTCAAGCGCGGAGACGATATCGCAACCATTGCGCGCCAGTTGAAAGCGGACGCAATCCTGGAAGGAAGCGTCAGCAAGTGGGGAGACCGGATACGGGTAACGGCCCAGTTGATCAATGCGTCCGACTCGGTTCATCTGTGGGCGGAGAACTTCGAAGGCACCGGGCATGATCCGCTGATGGTGCAGAACGATGTCTCTCAGAAGATTGCGAACGCGGTCGCTCTTCGAATGGTCGGTAACGGGCAATCGGAACACCGACCTGTTCAATACAGCGGCAACCCGGAGGCGAACCTTCTTTATTGGAAAGGAGCCTACTTCCGGAAGCCGATCGGGACTCTGAACTGGAGACAGAATCTCGCGAAGAGTGCGGAGTTCTTTGAAGGGGCTGTCCAGAAGGACCCGCAATTTGCGGCAGCATACTCCGCGCTTGCCGATGTGTGCGCCACGATGGGATGGGAAAGCAGTGGATTCTCTGACACCGCGGAATACATGAAATGTGCAAGGGAATCCGCGACGCACGCACTGGCGCTCGATGACAGCATATCGGAAGCGTACGCTGCGCTGGCCACGGTTCAGTTCTCGTACGACTACGATCACGTTGCTGCGGAAAAGAGTTTTCAGCGCGCCCTGCAATTGAATCCCAGCGATGCAAGGGCTCACATGTGGTATGCGGTTGCTTTGGCACCGCTGGGCAGGTTCGATGAGTCGCGGTCGCAGGCGCGGCAGGCCAAGGAATTGGATCCGCTGTCATTTGCCACTGCGAACCAACTCGCATTTATTGAGTATCTTGCAAGGCGTTATGGCGAAGCGGGTCGCGTCGCGCGAGAAATCCTCGACATGGATCCGAAGATGGCTTCCTCGCACGCGATTCTCGGTGTCGCGTATGAGGCACAGGGAAATCGCGAGAGCGCGATCAGCGAGTACAAAGAGGCAGTGGCCATCAATGCCAACCAGCAGTATTCGATTGGGAGACTCGGGCGTCTCTACGCAATCATGGGGCGCCAGGATGAAGCCCGCACACTAGTGAACGAAATCGAGGCTACCCGCGGGACAGGGGTGTCCTCTGATGTCTACCAAGCCTACATCTTTCTGGGACTTCTCGAGTTCGATAACGTCTTCCGGCACCTCGATCTTGCCTATGCACGCCACGATCCTGACCTTCCGTTCATCGCGGTAGATCCGATTTTCGATCCAGTCCGTTCTGACCCGAGGTACATCGCAACACTGAAGAAACTTCGCTTGCGTTGAGAGACTCCGAGAACTTCAGAATCAAGTGGCGGTTTAACTGTTAAATCGGCCAAGCCACGGGGTCGTAAGTTGCTGATCGTTTTACACAAACAGCCGGTTCGATTTGTAACCCCCTTTAACTTGTATTTCTGATTGCTCACCGCGATAGTTCGCGTCGGTGTTGGCACGTCCTCCCGGCCAGAGAGTTAGCCGCAGTCCGAATCCCGGTTGTGAATCCGAGATTTTCTGTGTGCGGGCAGGACCTCAGCGACAAACAAAGACTCCGCCAGTCGGGCTGAACTTAGCTTGCTTCAGTCTGCTGGATGGCGGCGATCCTGGCGAAGGATGCGGGGAGGACGACGTGGCCAACACCAATCCGCCCGCACTCCGACCTCATGGTCGACGTCTCGTCAGGTAGCGCGACCCCTCGACTGATTCAACCGCCAGTCGATTCCAGCAACTGAACGGGAGAAGGCGACCGGGGGACATTCCGGTCGCCTTTTTTGTACGGGCGCCAATGAGGTGGCCATTTGGATACCGGACTCGAAGTAAGAGGTCCGACAGAAAGCGAGTAGCCATGAGAAACCGTTTGGCAATTCTCTCCCTTTTGTCTCTTTGTTTCCTGACGGGTTGCGGTGGTGGCAGCAGCGACGGCGGCGGCGGTGGGGGCAAAGATAAGACGACGGACTTCACCGTGACCGTGAGCCCCACAACGGCAAGCGTGAGGACCGGGGAGACGCAACAATTCACGGCAACGGTGCAAAACCCGGTAAACAATGGGGTGACCTGGACCGTATACGGTTCCGGTTGTTCCGGGTCTACTACGTGCGGCACGATTGCAAATGGACTCTATACCGCGCCGTCGGCTGTACCCAGTCCAGCTACTGTAACTGTCCTCGCGACGTCGAAAGACGACTCCACCAAGGCGGCAACGGCAACGGTGACGATCCTGGCCGGCATAGCAGTGTCGGTCTCTCCCGTCAGCGCCAATGTTTCCCTGGGCGGTACCCAGCAATTCACGGCTCTGGTGCAAAACACCTCGAATACGGCCGTCACCTGGACTGCAACAGGATCGGGATGCACTGGAACGTCCTGCGGGACGATCACCGGGGATGGGCTATACACTGCACCATCTTCGGTACCCAACCCGGCGACAGTGACGATCACCGCAACGTCGCAGGCCGATTCTGCGAAGAGCGGAACGGCAGTAGTCACGATTGGTGGCTCTTCTCTGGCCGAATTGAATGGTCACTATGCATTCCTGCTGAGCGGCTTTAATGCTGGCGGTGCGATGCATACAGCCGGAAGCTTCGTCGCGGATGGCAATGGTCATCTGCTCAACGGACTGCAGGACATCAACGGTGCGTCAGGGGCTCACTCTCAAATTGCGTTTACTGGCACGTACACGCTCGGGGCAGATCGTCGCGGCGAATTGGTTCTGACGAGTTCGCTGGGGACCGCCAAATTTCGCTTCGCGCTGAATGCCGACGCCAGCGAAGCCCGGATGATCCAGTTCGACAACACTGGAACGCGCAGTTCCGGCCTGTTTGCCCGGCAGGACCCGCTGGGCTTTACAAACTCGACGGTTTCGGGCGAGTACGTTTTAAGCCTCGTGGGAGCAGGCTCGACCGGGTCGCGCATCGCGGCGGTCGGAAGGGTCAGTTCTGACGCTGCGGGTCATTTCAGCGACGGATTAATTGACATCAACGATGGTTCTGCGAACCCGCCGAGCACCGCCCTCTGGAGTGGAACCTACGCGGTGAATTCGAACGGCCGGGGCACCGCTGCCATGAATATCGCGGGGCTGGGTGCCATCAATTTTGCGTTCTATGTCGTTTATACCAGGCAGTCCCATATTCCGGGAACCTATCCTGTTACATCGGAGCCTGCGGCCATGTTCATGGTCTCGATGGATCCGATCAGTTCCGCCACCCCGCTGCTGAGGGGACAGATCTATCAATCTTTCCCGATAGCCCTGGCCAACTACAGCAACGCTTCCTGGGGCGACATACTGCGGATCTTCGCGATGGCGGGAAAAGTCGCGGGCGGAGGATCTACGGTTCTGGCCGGCACTTTTGCGAGCGATGGTGCCGGACATCTCCAGAACGGTGTATTCGACCAAAATCGAGCGGGTGTCATCACATCGAGTTCGAATCTCAGCGCGAACTACACCATCGCTCCGAATGGCCGCGGCACTGCCGATCTCCCGCTCAGCGCGACACAGACAACTCCTGTCACGTTCTACCTGATAACGGGTGATCGATCCGTCTGGATGGCGAGCGCCGGGGCGGATGTGCTCGCCGGATTCCAATGGTTAATGGCTCCCGGTGGCGCCCCCAACGACAACTCGGTGTTCTCGGGAGACTACGTTTCCGGTCCATTCGCGCTACCGTCGCCGGAGATGATGATGTTTTCCGGTTCTCTCTACTCGGATGGGGTCGGCCATTTCAGCGGAACACAAGATATTCACGACATAGGGGGCCAGTCGGTTGGAGAACCGATTGGCGGGACGTACGCATTTGGCCTTCATGGAAGGGCGACAGGAAACCTCTCAGACGGGAGCGCGATTGTGCTTTACATGCTTGGACTCGACTCTGAGATCGCCCTGTCGGTGGACCCGGGCGACGAGAATCCTATGGTTCTGATTATCAAGAGGTGAACCTTTCCGGCGAGCGAGTCTCGTACTCGTTCGTCGGACCTTACTTATTGGGTGTACCGGGGACCGTATTTGTCGCCGAACTGAAAGACACAGCTACATTCGGCGAGAAAGCGAACAGCTATGAAGCAGAATCTTGCAGTCTTATTTCTATTCTCCCTGGGTCTGCTGGTGATGAGCTGTGGGGGAGGTGGTGGCGGGACTGACGGCGGCCAAGTCCGCGTGGCCGTTTCTCCATCGACCGCGAATGTCATCGCGGGGCAGACTCAACAGTTCACAGTTTCAGTGACGGGCGCGTTGAACTCGGCGGTTGCCTGGAGCGTTACCTGCTCGACCTCGAGTTGTGGAACGATCAACAGCAGCGGCCTGTACACCGCCCCGGCATTGATTCCGTCGGACACGACGGTGACGGTGAAAGCGACTTCGCAGGAAGACACGAACATTGTCGGGACCGCGACGGTGACCCAGTCGGCGGTGGCTATTTCGGTGTCGCCGAACAGCAGCTTGACCCTGATCAGCGCTGACACTAAGCAGTTCACGGTGAGTGTTGATGATGCACCGAGCGGGCATACTACCGCCACCTGGAGCGTCACCGGTGGCGGAACCATCGATGCCAACGGTCTTTATTCTGCTCCGGCGAAGGTCACCACGGACGCGACCGTCACCGTGACCGCAACCTCCGACTTCGACAGTACAAAGAAGGCAACGGTCACGGTAACTCTGAAGGCCCCGGTAGTCACACTTGCGCCGGGCGACATGACGATGGAAGCGGGAGCGACCCAGCAGTTCACGCCAACGGTTTCGTACGCACCTACGGGACAGAACGGGGTCACCTGGAACCTGAATGGCTTGGGCAGCATTGCGTCGGGGATGTATCACGCACCCAGCCTGGTGACGACGCATCAGTCGGCGATCGTCAAGGCGATCTCGGCGTTCGACAATACGAAGACCGCGCAGTCGGTTGTGACGATGGATCCCATAGTAATCGGCGTCTCACCCGATACCGTGAGTCTGTATCCGGAAGACACACATCAGTTCGGCGCCACGGTCGCAAATCATGTGAACAAAACCGTTACCTGGAGCGTTTCCGGAACTTCGTGCGGTGGAGGAGCCTGCGGGACGGTGGATGCGAACGGACTCTACACGGCGCCATCGTCCATCTCGAGCGAGTTCACGGTGAACGTGGTCGCGACTTCGGTGGCGGACAATTCGAAGGCGGACGTGGGTGTCGTCACTCTGAAGCCGATCACGGTGACGGTTTCGCCAAAGACAGCCAACGTCAATATCGGTACTACTAAACAGTTCAGCGCCACGGTGCAGGGCGGAACGAACAGCAACGTAACGTGGAGTGTCTCCGGAACGGGTTGCACCGGCAATAGTTGCGGCACAATCAATTCGACGGGACTCTACACAGCGCCTGCGACGGTTCCAAGTCCAGCCACAGTGACGATCAAGGCGGCAGCCGTTGCCGATCCGTCACGGACAGATACCGCGACGGTCACCGTCATCAATGATCCGAACTTGAAACTAAGCGGCATGTATGCGTTCACGTTCACAGGCTGGGATGCGACCGGCAAACCGCTTGACGCGATCGGCAGCATGACTGCGGACGGCAATGGGCACATCACGGGCCTGATCGACATGAACGGCATGAATGCGACGGGGCATACGTACCATGCGATCAAGCAGGCGCTGACGGGAACGTACCAGGTGAATAGCGACGAAAACCGCGGCGTAATGACTCTGACCACGACCGAATCTTTCCAGTTCCGGTTTGCGCTCAGTTCGACGGGCGACCGTGGTCATTTCATCTTGTTTGAAGAGACGGGCCGGTACGGTTCCGGGTGGTTCAAACGCCAGACGTCCTCTGATTTCTCGCTTCCTAAATTGAGTGGCGATTACGTCATGGGCGTATCCGGACTGGCCGTGTCAGGAGATGAAAGAAACGCGGCAATTGCGCGAGGTCACCTGGATGGTGCTGGTGGCGTCAGCAACACGAGCCTGGATTCGTCCAGCTCGGGAGGACCAAGCGGGCATGCGACATTCACCGGTTCGCTGGCCATGAGTTCGACAACCGGGATGTCGTCTGGACGTGGCACATTTGCCGTTTCTGCCAGTGGAACCAATATCAACTTCAGCTTCTACATGGTAAACGCCAGCGAGCTCTACGTGATGGTGGCCGACACGATCGGATTTGATTCACCTCTGTTGATTGGAACAATCTTGAAGCAAACGGGACAACCGTATTCAACGGCATCGCTCAACGGCGGGATAGTCGTCTACATGACGGGTATTCGCAGGGCACTGACGCCTGTCCGCACCATCGCAGGAATTGCCCAAGTTGCGCTGACCAACGGCTTAGGCCAGGGCATGTACGAGGAGAACTGGGGCGGTCAATGGGCCAGAGCCGGAACCAGCGTTTACTCCACAGTCGAATCCTCCGGTCGCACAACTATGGACCTGAGTATCTTTTACGGCACCTCGTATATTGCATACCTGGTCGCCCCGAACACCGGCTTCATCCTCCAATATGACACTCCCGAGGGTGGGGACGTACGATTCGGTTTCTTCGAACCCCAGAGCGGCACTCCCTTCACGAACGAAACTCTCAATGGGGAGTATTTTGGGGGCAGTTCGGATTCTGCCACCAACAACGTTGTTCATGACGCCGGGCTCAGAAACTTCCACGGAGATGGAAACTGGGACATGATGAGGGACTACTCCGGTCCCGACGAGAGGAATGACCCGGACCAGTCGGTGGGCGGCTCGTATGCCGTTGAAAACGGCGCAACAGGTGATGGCAGCGCAGACCAAACGACGTTCGGAACATACGAAGAGAAGTTCCTCATAATTTCTCCAAACAAGGTTGTACTCATCTCTACGGAGACCACGACCATGTATCCAGTACTGGAGATTTTTGAGAAGTAGCCACCTTCTCGGGGGAAGACCAGACTAACGTTTGGTCTGAGAGCAGCCGGACGGCAAAGGTTCGAGCCGATTGCCGTCTGGCTTTAATGGTCCCATCCGGGGGCATTGCTGGATGGGTCCTGGTTTAACTAAGCTGCCTTGGCTTCGATGTTGATGCTGGCGGCGATTTCGCTCAGCTTCTGATCGGCTTCTTTCTCCTCGCTGAAGATCTGTTCGAGGATCCGCGCGAACTCCGGTCTTCCCAGCTGCTGGGCGTAGGTTCTGACCGTCCCGTAGCCGGCGATTTCGAAGTGCTCGACTCTCTGTGCAGCGGCGATGATGGTGGCGTCGCGTACTGAAGCGTTCTCGGCGTCAGACACCAGGCTGTCGCCTTCGGAGATAATGCCTTTCAGTCCCTTCGAACTCTGTCCCGAGGCATTTTCGCCGAGGCCCTGGAAGATCTGGTCCAGGCGGGCCTTCTGCTGACGTGTGATGTCGAGGTGCTGCTGCAAAGCTCTCTTCAGTTCAGGGCTGTTCGCCTTCTCGATCAGTTTCGGCAAGGCATCAATGATCTGGTCCTCACCGTCATACAGGCCTCGCAATTGCGCAATGAATAATTCTTTGAGGTTGTTGATATCCATGGAAAACAGGGCCATACGGAACTCTCCTCTGGGATTTATCGGGTGAGATGTGTGCGATGGGGCGCCTGTTGTGCTGTGGGGGACCATGAATCGGGGGCTGGATGTGGAAATCGAGGGCGGCGGAAAAGGACAGGCTCAGTAGGGTTGAAAGTGATCGCCGCTGCACTGCAGCGAAGAGAGTGAAACTCGGATGAAAATGGCGGAAGCGTGTGCGAGTCGAATCCGCCTGCAAACGTAAACAGAAGTACTTACAGAGCACGGACGGCAACGGAAGTATACGCAAGAGCAGGGTGGTTCACGTTAACTGATTGCAGACTGATTGCACGAGACTCACCGTTTGCTCCCCGAAAACGAGGCACGAAGTATGTCGAATAGTCTTGGCGCTATCCTCATCGCGCAACAACCAATCGTAATAAGACCGGAACTCATTAAAATTGGCGGCGATTTGATTGTAGGAGCTTTGCTGTCCCAAATCGTGTTTTGGCACGAGCCAAACAAGGTGGGCAAAAGCAAACTGCGCGTCCGGCGTCAGGGCTTCTTGTGGGTGGCGAAGACTCGAGAAGAATGGATGACAGAGTGCGGGATCACCCGCAAGCAGTATCTGCGGGCCATGTCTGTGTTGAAACAGAAAGGTCTCGTGGAAGTCCGGGTCATGAAATTTGGAGGAATTGCCATGAGCCACACCCGTCTTTTGCAGGAGAACCTGCAGAAGGCTCTTGGGCTAGCAAGCGAAGGGGCCAAAGGACAAACCGAGATGACCCTAAAGGGTACAGTGGGGTGTACCCCTAAGGTACAGCCATATACAGAAATAACAACAGAGATTACCGACATAAGAACCTGCGCAGTGAACTGCGCAAAGAACGAACAGGAGAAAACCAAGAACAAGCAGCAGGAGGAAGAGGGAGAAAAGACCGAACAACAAGAGCAAGAAGAAAAGATGAAATTGTTACAGAACGAGGCGGTGCCCCTCTCAAGTCTCGTCTCATTCTGGCAGTCTCGCATTGCGAGCGTTGGCGGAGGCTTTCAAAAGCAGTTGACGGGACGAGACCGCGGACAACTGAAGATGCTCGCAGACAAAGTGGGAGCGCAGACCAAGGACGTCATTCAGTACGCCGTGAATAACTGGTGGAAATTCGCCACGAAGGCGTCAGCGATGTCCGGAGTGGGATCGTTCCCAACCGCCCCCCACATCGGGTTCTTGCTGAAGCACCACGCCGTAGCAGTCAACTTGTACATGGGTACGTCGGACAAAACCATACCTCCCACCACAGCAAATCAGGGGTCGGCAGAACTTCTTGAGCACAATGCATACGGGTCGAAACTATCGGTGACGGCAAAGGAAAAGCCATTCAAACCAAATGTCGAACAACTGCACATTCTGCTCTACGGCACTGAGAAAGAGGCCGAGAAGATGTGGGCGGACCTTGATGCTGCGGAAAAAACTCAGGTCTCAGCGGAATTGTAGAGGGTCAACCTTTGCAGTGAATTTGTCAATTCGCGCAATCAATTGCCAAAAGAAGCGGTGTCGCAGTTCCTCAATCCCCGGAAATTCTTGTCGGATAACTCTGTAGATTGACCTGTAATGTCTCAACTCATCCCACCAACTATGGGCGGCCAAGACCTTATAACCCGTCCCAGCAGCACCAATGAAGCTTCTACGGCTCTATCCCAATACTCTATCGACATCTTTTTCACTAGCTCTCATATCGAGTCCACTCGATAACAGAAGCCATTGCCTTCTTGACTGTCGGAAATGGACTGCCGACTCCTCTTAGGTCGCAGCCGTCAAGATGCGGGGTCGATCAACCGCCGAAGCAAGGGTTGTGGCAAGCTCACGGGCCGCACGGCGCATCGCGCCGCCTCCCTCCGTAACGGATGAGGTGACGCGCTTTTTGTATGGCGAGTACGGGAAGTTGACGGGAAGGTATCTCACTCGGCTTTCGCCAAGAATGAGCTGCATCTCTTCGCCGAGGAAGATCGCGTTGTCACGTTGAAAGGATGGCTGGCCGTCATAGTACGCGGAGAACGTCTGCACGACGAGAACGTACTTGCCGAGATAGAGATTTTTCTCAGCCAGCCATTTCCAAATCTTTACGATGTTTGTGACCGGGGCGGTTCTACGCAGCTCCACTTCGATCAGAACGATCCTGTCTCGGTTCTCGCCGATTACGTCCACGCATTCCTTATTGTCGCAGGGATAAGGAGGCGTTCCGATCCTCCATTTGTATGCGGTGCCGCTACCATTCAGCGTGTCACAGAGGGTACGTGAAAAGTTCGCAGTTCGACTCATGCAGAATCTCTCCCCGGCACAGTAGCTTCGCACAAGGGCGGGGTTTGTCAAGCGGTGCAATCAATTTCCAAATCCTTCACATTGGATCGTGATGACAAGTTCGATTCAAAGAGACTTTCGTTCCCGAACTCCGGACTGAAACGCGCATGAAGGAATTCAGTGCCTTACTGAGGATCGCGCTGTACCATGCAGATCGTGGCGATACCGACACCAACGCACTTAGCGTTCTCCGATGAGAGCCAGCAGAACATTGGGCGTTTTCGGGGATTAGGGATCATTACGCTTCCAGCAGAGCATCTTATGCCTGCTCAGCATGAGGTCTCCAACCTGTTGGCCGAGAGCGGCGTGACCGAATTCAAGTGGAGCAAACTGCGAACAGCGCGCGACAGGTTTGCTGCGGTCAGAATAATCGAGTGGGTCGTACGTAGGCTCGGGACTATTCGGATTGATGCGTTGACGTGGGACACCAAGGACTCGCGGCACAACGTCAGGAGCCGTGATGATCAGGCCAACTTCCATCGCATGTACTATCACCTCTTTCGCAACGTCCTACGCACAAAATGGCCGGTGGGCGCATGTTGGCGGCTTTATCCGGACGAGCAGGATTCGGTGAACTGGAACGGGCTGGACGAATACTTGTATCGGGCGAGCATGTCTTCTCGGATGTTGCGTAACCCTGAGTCCTTCAAGGTCATGTTTCAGCGCGAGTTTTCTATTCTGCAACTGCAACCGTGCTGCTCGCATGAATATCCCCTAATCCAAGTGGCTGATCTTTTCGTCGGGATGGCTGTATTCTCACGAGAACGCTTTGATCGTTACCGAGAATGGTTTGACGAGAACACAGGACAAGAGCACCTTTACCGAGCGAAGGAAAAGTTCACTGGTGGCGAGTCCGAGAAATGCACTGTGCTGTATGAGCTTGAAGGAATCATGAAGAAACACAGGATGCCTATATCGTTCCGTAGTAGTCGCGGACTCCGCACACGAAAACAATCTCATCCACTGAACTTCTGGAATTACGAACCTCAACACGAGGCAGACAAGGCTCCAGCCAAAAACATTCCGCAGCAAAAGTAAATTTCCTTTGACATCGAAAAGTTTCTTGAAGCATAGGTTCCCCAAGGGACAATTACATGCTCTACAGCCCGCTACAACAGCGCTTGCCATTTGCACCATCCGGAGGAAGAAGTCGTCAATCGAGCACCATCCTGCGCCTGAAGGCGTTTAGCGGAGATGAATGGAACACCATCTCTCTAGCGGACAGGACCTGTGATTGCGCGGAGTTTTCCGACGGACGTGGCAATTGCCAGCATCTGGGCGCAGTCGGCCTTTATCGCGTGCGTGCCTTTCGTCCTAGTAGCCATCCGACTTTTTCGCAGGCACTCAGCGCCCTTGTGAAGTCGCTTCGGCTTCGTCGCAACGAGGATGCAGTCTACTGGCTCGTCTATCTCGACAAGTTCACCGAACGGGAATTTCGGTTCCGAACGGCGAGACGACTGCTAATCGGATCGGCGGAAGACGGGCACTCCATTGCGGTCATGGAAGCTGTATCTGACAACTTTCGGGTGCTCTGCAGGCGAGGAGAAACTTCTGTTGCTGACCTCGCCACTGAAGCAGTCCGAATCTGCAAAGTTCCTTGCTGGTGGGACCCGTCAACAGGCGGCCCCGATTACATTTACTCCGGCATGATCGGGCAACGCGAACTCGCATACTCGGCACTGCCACGTACTCCTGAAAACATGATCAAGCTCATTGAGCGAGGTCTTGAAGAAAAGAAAAAGACGACTGCCTTGGCCGGTGTGATGGGTCTCTCAGATGCACGAATGGGAAGCACGAAGCAGGCGGAAGCGATTTTGGGGTTGGCGAAAAAGTATCGACATCCACTGGCCGAAGCCTTAGCACACATTCACCTCCGATCAAAGTCGGCGCTATCCGGCGACAACAATTTCCTCTGTCAAGCAGCATGGTTAATGGCAGGCGGCGTAACTCCTGTGGCCGATGCGATCGAGCCAGTTACGGCGAATGAGGTTGCCCAAATGCTAGATGATGCGAACGAGAGATGGAAAAACCCTGAGCCGATCCCGCGCTGGTGTGTGGATGGTTTTCACAGCGCAGGCGACGACGTCCGCTTCGCGGGCATGTGGCACCACATGTACGCCGTATGCAAGGCGTTTGAATTTTACGGCAGGGTTGATCCAAATGACGAATGGCGCCCCGAGTTTTGGTGCCGCGATGGGCTAGTAATCGAAACGGTTGCAACTGAAGAGAAAAGCCGATGAAAATACAACAAACTATCCATTCTGGTGCATTCCTCGATTCTGGAAAGTTCCAACCAAAAGAATTAAGGGAGCACATAGGCTGATGGCCCCACTACATAAAGTTGCATTTCACGGAGGAATCAAATGACAGAGTCCCGAACAGGTCGGAACCACTCGATGATCCATCTTGAACCCGCTGAGGTCTTAGCACTTCTGCGAGCGGCAAAGGCGAAGCGAACGCGGGAATGGGCTATGTGTTTGGTTGCGTATAAACACGGGCTTCGCGCATCGGAGGTCTGCAATCTGCGGTTGGCCGATGTCGATCTCAGAAACGGTGACATCGTTATCCAAAGGTTAAAAGGCTCGCTTCGCACAACTCAGGCTATCGCGGAGCACCGAGGAGAGCCGCTGTTGAATGAGCACCGGGCACTCCGGGAATGGCTGAGAGAACGCCCGAATGACGGGTCTGACTATCTATTTCTAAGTCAGAAAGGCGGACGGCTTGACCGGAGCCAGTTTTTCAGGATTTTCCGTTCGGTTGCAGAAGCAGCGGGCTTACCACCAGAGAAACGACATCCCCACGTTGCGAAACACAGCTTGGCCAGTCACTTGGTAGCCGCCAATACAAACCTGGCACTGGTTCAGCGGCAACTCGGGCACAAAAGCATAAACAGCACGATGCGTTACGTAACCACAACAGACCAGCAGGCTTCACGGGCGACGGCGAGTGCTCTTATGACGATCTTCTAAAAATCGAAAGAGGGGGCTGAAAGATTATTGATTGCTCGATTGTGTGACTACAACTTACAAACCCTTCAGAAGCTGTGCGATCGTCATCCCAAATGCTTGCGCAATGATCTCGAGTGTCGGCAAGCAAACGTTCTTCTTCCCGCACTCCATGTCCGAGATGTAGCTGCGATCAATACCCACTGTGTCCGCCATGACTACTTGAGTCCAGCCGTTTTTCCTGCGAAGGTGCCGCAAGCGGATTCCAAACCGCATCGTGATATTTGGCGTGGACACGCCACAATAATGGAGTGTAGTCTTTCGCCGATAAATCGGCCAAAGACGACAAACGCTTGAATTCAGACGTAGGAGGATAGATGAATCGTACTAATTACGTCATATTCATGGTATTTGCAACCACCTTCACTTTGGTTGGTTGTAAGTCGCCGAAGGTTGGATCAGTGCACGAGAAGAGTGCCTGCCAACAGTTGGTAGAAGCAGCCGAAAAGCTTGGCCAAAACGGCGATGTCTACATGAAAGAACGGGTAAAACGAGAATTGGTAGACCCGGACTCCGCGCAGTTCAGAAACGTCGAACTCTTCCGTGCGGTGATCACGCACGCTTGCGACACAGGCGAGGACATGGTGGGCAGTTACACCCTCTGTGGTGAAGTCAACTCCAAGAACCGCTTCGGTGGGTATGCTGGTTACACCCGTTTCTACTCTGTCTTGACCCTCGATCTTGATGGCAATCCGGCTGAATCTGCAAGTTGGACCACATTTGAAAGAGATGGGGACGGCTCACTCAGGCATGAGGCTGGTTGGTTTGAAGAGCACTACAAGACATCGTGCCGTAATGAAGTGAAATAACGCTTGTTGCACTTACCCTTTCAACACTGCGGGAAGCGCGCTGCTGCAATCAATTTCCATAATTGACAAATGCTGGTTAAGGGGTGACCTGGAGCCCGACAGTACATAAGTAGGAAGACTCAGTGGGTTCATAAAATCTCGTCAATAGGGGCAGCTTCGTCATCGGCGGGTTCAGCTTCGCGGAAGGTCACGATTTGAGCGGGGAAACCGATCAACAGTAATGGACAGGGACTACCAACGCCACGACTGACTCTGTCCATCAGTTTTCTCCAATGCGTTGTTGCTTCGCCGAATTTACTAGCAACAAAGACACTCGCCCACGACGCAGGAAAATCTTCGGTGCGTCTGAACCTACGCTCGACATCCGCTCGTTGCGGTGCCGTAAGTCCCAACCCCATGCGAGCCAAATCCTCGAATGTATCTATATGCCGGTCCTGTGCATAACGGAGTACGATGTCACGCATCCCCCGTTGCAGAGATGTTCCGCGTGTGATTACAACGCCAAGGCTGATTGCCCCTTCCGCGTGCAGTCGCTTAAAGTTCTCCAAGTCGCGATCAAAGAACGGATCTTTGTTGTTCCACTCGATTTCAAGGGCAATTTCTTTTGTGCCTTCCCATTCACCCGTAAATGCTTTCACATGATCGACTTCGTGGGAAACCGATTCCCTCGGCACATCATTGATAGTCTTTCTGATTTCGTAGCTGCGGTATGGCCAACCCAAGTCAGTAAGAGCGCGACGGAGTCGCTGGGTTCCCTTTGTCTCACCTCCGCCGGAGCCAATGATCTCGGTGATGGGCACCTCGAAGTTGAGCAATGCTTGTTCAATATCAGTGAGAGCGGCTGGGAAATCTCGGTCCAGAATCGCCGCCGCGTGCGATTCGCACTGTACTTCAAACCCGCGTTCCCTGAGCCTCTCCAACATGATGGTTACAGGCCCAGTGTACTTCGCGAAATTCTGAATTGTAAACGCGAATTGCGGATGTGGTGCGATTAAGCTATCTGATAACAGTGATCTACGAGAGCCCGGGGCAATTTAGGAATGAATAGCACTTCTGCAACACGAGCAGGGAAAAGCTCGCCTGTATGGCGCTGAGCGGATACTATAAGGGTTTTAGCCTTCGGGCGGAATCGATAGGGGCGGCGGCTGGCAATTCGCTCCCCCTTAAATCCCAGCAGCTAGGACCAAGAGCAGAACTCATTGTCCTTAAAGTATCGGCAGCTTCAGGACGGCACTCAGATTATGGCACCGGTTAATCCAGTGAATCTCTTTTCCGCTATACGAACCTGCAGTCGTGAGAACTGGCGAAATTCCGGCAAGTGGCTTGCATACACAGTTGGATGTGGTTTTCTGCCCGTGATCATTGGATTGCTGCTGGTCTGGGGGCTTTCCACCAAGTCTTTCGACTGGCATGACTTTGTGGTCCACGGCGAATTTGTAATCTACGCCGCAACTTTGATTGCTGCTTCCACGAGGTTAATTTCCAAAGACACAGAAACATTCCCTTTTGTTCATCGCGAGATGTTCGCCCTTTTCGCGATTTTGACACTGATGAGTTCCATTGCACTATACGCGGCAATCAAGACAGCGAATCTCCTAAGCTTGCCAGCCACGGTCAACAACGAGTTCATCGTGCGATTTTCTTTGGGATTGTTGACGTTCAGTCTGTTTTTTTCGTTTCTGGTCTTTTTGCTTGATCAGCAGCGGATAAGCCCAAATGTCAGGGGTATAGCTAAGCAAAAGGAAAAGAAGCTGTCGGATGACTTCGACAGTTTAGAGAATCCTCAATGACTCCGACGGAGCAGTGGATTACCGTTTCATGCATTGAATTGGTGCAGCCAATCGGCAAGTTCTACATTGGTGCAATCGATTGCCATGATCTCGTGAGGATCTCCTTCGCGGATCGGAGACGAATAGAGAAGGGCGAACGGGACATCGAGATAATTTCCGGGATACAACGTCCACTTTCCAACAAGCGTGTTGAGGAACTCCAAAAATATGTCAACAGTGTGGATGCTTCGTTCCCAACCGGAATAATCATCGCGATAAATGCTGATGACGCGGAGTATGACGAACGAACCCATGTGATGAGGATTAGGAATGACGGGAATGTGGCCAAAATCATCGACGGTCAACACCGCATTCAAGGATTAGTCGCATACGAGGGTCCGACATTTCAACTTAACGTCACAATGTTTGTTGATATGGATATGGAGGATCAAGCGTTACTCTTCGCGACGATCAATCTGAAACAGACACCGGTCAGTAAGTCCCTTGTGTTCGACCTTTATGAATTTGCGGAGACACGAAGCCCACAAAAGACCTGCCATAACATTGCTCGACTTCTCAATACTCGTGAAGGGAGCCCCTTTTTCAGGCGGATCATGATATTGGGCACAGCCACAGGTCACCCGAATGAGAGCCTCACGCAGGCGGCGTTCATTCAACCACTAATTCGATACATCACAAGCAATGACATCACAGCTATGGAAGATCGCGACCTGCTCAAGAGAGGTAAGACCCTACCTGAAATACCGCCAGATGCTGTGCGGGTGAAGAAACTGATCTTCCGCAATTTGTTCGTACAGGAGCGAGATGCCGAGATTGCTCGTGTTATGTGGAACTACTTCACTGCAGTCGCTCAACGCTGGCCAGAAGCGTGGGAGCTGAAGAGGACTGGAATCGTCCTAAATCGTACAACGGGTTACAGAGCTTTGATGAGGTTTTTGCCTCTAGCATATCTCACCGTGGCTCGCGATATGGTCATTCCTACAGCCGAATTCAAAGCCATATTTGACCGAGTCAAGCTTGAAAGCGATGACTTTACTCCAGATCGCTTTAAGCCGGGAACGAGCGGCCAATCTGAGTTGTACAGGAAGCTGCAAGCCGACACAAGAATCTCAGAATCCGCGATTTGGAAGGGCGTTGAGAGCTGACCACCTCCAGAGAACCTCAAAGCTAGTGCGGCTCAAACAGACGATGCGTATCACATGTCGGGAATCTGCGCTGCCAGCAGACTGATCATTTCCAGTTGACTTTCGCTATTCATTCGCCCACACTGCAACCGAATTGATCCGATTGGGCGATAACAGCAGTTAACGTTATTTGCGCGTATCTTTTCGTATTTTGCACAGCTATCAATGTTATTATCCGACTCGATGGAACCGAATAGCACCATCAAAGAACCAGTCCTCCGGGAGTTGATACAGGCATCGCCAAATGTAGTAGCCACCGTAACCGGCCAAGCGAAGGGGTTTTCGGTTTCCTTGCGGTTTGCAACTGGAGAGCGGACTCTCGCTACGACTCGGGGTGCGATTCGGCTATTTGCGTCGCTTGACACCGCCGGAGCGTTTATCAGAGATATCGGACTGCCACGGTTTGATGTTGACATGAGCGGACATGAGCCCGGGCGACTACGAAAGCCACGCCCAGACCGGGCCGAAGCACTGCGTCGGACGAGAACCAGACTGCAACAACAGCCATTTCAGTTTCAACCGACGGGAGAAGAACAATGAACGCAGCTGACGATCTGAATAGATTTCTAGCCGGAAGGAAATTTGGAACCATATTGGTCGACCCACCGTGGCAGTTTCAGAACAGAACAGGCAAGATTGCGCCAGAACATAAGCGGCTGTCTCGATACGCGACGCTCACCTTCGATGAGATCAAAACCCTCCCGGTAATGGAGGCTGCTGATGAAGTGTGCCACCTCTATTTATGGGTGCCCAATGCCCTTCTCCCTTGGGGCATCGAGGTGCTGAACGCTTGGGGCTTCCAATACAAGAGCAATCTCGTGTGGCATAAGATCCGGAAAGATGGCGGGTCTGATGGCCGTGGTGTTGGATTCTATTTCCGCAATGTCACTGAACTACTTCTTTTTGGCATTCGCGGAAAGAACGCTCGGACGCTTAAGGCGGGTAGGACGCAAGTCAACTATCTCTCCAGCAGAAAGCGCGAGCATTCCCGAAAACCTGACGAACAATATCGAATTCTGGAAGCGTGTAGTCGGGGTCCATATCTGGAACTGTTCGCCCGAGGCGAACGAGAAGGGTGGGTGTGTTGGGGCAATCAGGCTGACGATACCTATCAGCCAACTTGGAAAACGTACCGCAATCATTCTCGTGCGGGCGCCCTGTGTTCACAGTTTGCAGCTGGTGACTAATCCTCGTTACCCCTCCGTACCTAGAATAGGTCTTCCCCAGCCCCCAAAATGCTTGTGCCTCATTCCGTACCCTTCATTAAAGGGAAGTGGAGACGCCGGAGAGTCGTCGCTGCAACCAGTTGCATCTCCAGCGGTAATTGACAAATTGACACGTTTGGTCGAGTGGTTCAACATACGCAAACGCCAAAGCTGCTTTCAACCTGACCGAGGGGTTGGGCAAATGCTATTCTCATTTACTGAATGCCTGAATCAGGGCCGCAAGACGAGGCGATGGAGACGCAGTTGTCCGGCAAGTCTTACGCGCAACTGCTGAAAGAGATAGAACACCTGATCGCTGCAGGCAGCAAAATCTCTGATGGAAGTGCGGGTACATCCTCGGCTCAAATCCACGACTGGATAGGTAGAGCGGAATACTGCCTTTCGCTGCTCGAAGACAAGATTCCAGCCGCAGTTTCGGAATTTCGACGCATTCGGCAAGGTTTCGAGTTTAAGGTGGACGATTACGAAGAAGCCTCCAGCAGTGCAAGTGCCTACAGGCCTGATGGAACCGACGTGCTGCTGGATTTCAGATTTGAACATCTGGCGCGGGCCAACGACATTCTTAGATTTGCTGCCAAGAAACTCGAAATCGAAGGGCATTCATCACCGGATGTTCTGTCCGATGAAAGTCTTAGAGAAGAACTTCGCGCCGCCCGCCTTCGGGCTGGTCATTCACAACGGAAAGCGGCTGAAGAGATAGGATACGATCACAAGGCCGTCTGCGAGTGGGAGAGGGGCAAGCGTAAGCCGCATCCTGAAGCTGCAAAGAACATTCGCGATTATATTAGCAAGTATCCCAAGCCGAATAAGTCTTAGGCACTCCCACCTAAACGCCACCAATCGGCAACCAAAACGCGGTTCCACTCTCGCGGTTTTCAAGCGAAGTTAGGTGAGACGCGACGACACGCAACGGCTACGCTGTCGCTGCAGCCTACGACAAAGTGTGAGGGGCATCCGCAGACATGCGAAGCGCAGGAATAATGCAGAGAGTTATCGGGCTGGCAGACGAGGAATGGTTGACTGCTGAGGAAGCGGCCAGCTACCTGAAGGTAAAACCCCGGACATTGCTGCTTTGGGTTAGAGAAAAGAAGTATCGAGGCTATCCGCTCTCTGGGACTAAGCGCCGCGTCTGGAGGTTTAGGAAAGCCGATTTGGATGCCGCCCTCTTGGGGCAAGACCTAGACGTGCTATGCTCCACTCCGCCGTCTGTGCTCGTTACGAAAGGAGTGGAAAAGTGAAGCGAGCACGGTATCAACAAGGAAGTGTCGTCTTCGACAAACGTCGGAAGGTCTGGAATTTCCTGTTCTGCGAAAACGGAAGCAGAAGAACACGAACGATCGGCGCACTGCGCGACTTTCCCAAGAAAGGGGATGCGCGGCGGGCCGCAGAGCTTCTCCGAAATTCACTTAAGAAAGAGCCCGTGGCGGGAGTGCCAACCGTCGCCACATTGATAGAGCAGTATCGGGCAGAGAAGATGCCGAAACGCTACAGCACGCGGCGGTCATACGATGTGTGGTTACGTCTCTACGTGCAACCGCGTTGGGGTGCTTCATCGATCACTGAGCTGCAGGCGCGGCCTGTAGAGCTGTGGCTAATGTCATTGAACCTCACCCCGCGAAGCCGGTCATCTATCCGCTTCTTAATTGGGCTGCTATGGGACTTCGCAATGTGGCGCGGAGATGTTCCCACGGCTCGCAACCCCATGAGCCTTGTAACAATTCCGGGCGCATCCAAGCGGGTGCGTAAGCCGCGCAGTCTGACTGTGGAGGAATTCCGTAGACTGCTTGAGCGCTTGGAAGAGCCTTTCCGGACGATGGCATTGACCTGCGTATGTTTCGGATTGCGAATATCGGAAACACTCGGGTTGAAATGGTCAGACGTGGATTGGCTTAATGGGTCCCTTCGCATTCAACGCAGCATCGTCCGGCAGCGAGTAGGTGAAACAAAGACCGAATACTCGGATCGGGCTTTGCCTATCGATGCGGAGATGTTGGATGTTCTGAAAGCGTGGAAGCAAGAGACGGAGTTTAAGGCAGCCGATGATTGGGTATTCGCATCACCGGCCAGTGTTGGCCGCCGTCCATATTCTGCTGACAGTCTCAATGATGCATACAAGAAGGCGGGGAAGGTTTCGGGTGTGATCGGCGTGAGCACTCACGTTATGCGGCACACCTACCGCTCTTGGCTGGATGCTGTGGGTACGACTGTTGCCGTGCAGCAAAAGCTAATGCGTCACGCGGACATCCGAACCACCATGAACGTGTACGGCGACGTGGTGACGGACGAGATGGAACAGGCAAGCTCAAAAGTTGCTAGGTTGGCCTTGAGCCCCCTGCCGCAAACTGATTGCGGAACTGATTGCAGCCCCAGCTAACCCCTTGAAATTTGGCGGAAGCGTGTGCGAGTCGAACACACCCAAGACATCGCGAAGATGCCTCGCGCCGGTTTTGAAGACCGGGAGGATCACCGGATCCCATGCGCTTCCGCATTCGATCTAAATAATTTACAACATCGGGTGAAGGCGACGTTAGTGCGTCAGCGCAGGTTTGGGGGGAAGAACACGGCGTCGTGCGAGTCAGTGTCTAGGTGCAGATTTGCAGATTGAGAATCTTGCCGGCGCGGAATAGTCTGAAGAGATGGCAGACCGACACTTTTCTTACGTGCAGATGGATGTTTTCGCTTCGCGTCCGCTGGAGGGAAACCAGTTGGCGGTCTTCACCGATGCCACCGGGCTCTCCTCGGAAGAGATGCAGGCGCTGGCCCGCGAGACGAATCTTTCGGAGACGACTTTCATTCTTCCGCGTGCGGCCGAAGTGGAAGCCGCGGAAGGCGTGAAGGTGCGCATCTTCACGACTCAGGAGGAGTTGCGATTTGCGGGGCATCCGACGCTCGGTACGGGGTGGTACCTGGCGGCGAGCCGCGGCGTGGACGCTGTTACGCTGGACCTTCCGGTGGGGAAGATTCCGCTGGAGTTCCGGCGCGACAATGGACGACTGGTCTTCGGCGAAATGCGGCAGAAGGACCCCGTGTTCGGACAGATTCATGATCCCGAAACGGCGGCAAAGGCCCTCGGACTCGAAGTGAGCGAACTGGATCCTTCGGCGCCGGTGCAGACAGTTTCGACGGGCATGGCATTCGCAATCGTGCCATTGCGTTCGCTGAAGACACTGCAGACGTTTTCCCTCTACTGGCCCAAAGCGGCGGAGTATTTGAAGCGGACCGACGCGAAGTTTTTTTACCTGGTGTGTCGGGAGACAATCGATCGCGAGGCAACATTGCACGCGAGGATGATTTTCTACAACGGCGAAGACCCAGCGACGGGTTCGGCTGCGGGCTGCTGCACGGGTTGGGCGGTGCGCCACGGAGTCCTGGCGAGCGAGAAGCAGGGGATGATTGAGCAAGGCATCGAGATGCTGCGGCCGAGCAAGATTTACATGCGCGCAAAGCGCGAGAATGACTTCGTGGTAGACGTGCGCATTGGGGGAAGCGCGGTGCAGGTATTTCGGGGCGAAGCGGTTTTGGGGATAGCATAAGAACGCTCGCGTCGCGGGAATTCTCGGACCTTACTTTTTTATTTTCCGAGTCACATTCGGCGCTTGCCAGAGTACGATTCTCTGGCTACTATGCAGTTCGCACAAATAACTACGCCACGAACCCACCGCGTGCGTCCGGCAAGTTCAGGAAAATCGATGAAGCCTAAACGTACGATCCTCTGTGTCGACGATAACGAGCAGTCGCTCTCCATACGAAAAGTGATGCTGGAGACGCGTGGCTATCGTGTCGTGACCTGCACGAACGCGGAGGAAGCACTGCGGATTTTCCACCAGGGTGGCATCGACCTGATCCTCAGCGACCTTGTTATGCCGGGACTCGATGGCGCGGAACTGATCGCTCGGGTCAAGAAGCAGTCACCGATGACGCCGGCGATTCTCTTTTCCGGCACGGTAAAAGGCTACGAGCGCGACACCGTCGCCGATGTCTTCCTTCCCAAGGGCATGTATTCTCCGGCCGAATTGCTGGAGCGCATTCGCGTTCTGCTGATCAAGAAGCGCGGACCAAAGCGTGCTTTGCCGGAGTCCGGCGACATGAGCGCTGCTTCGTAAGCCAATCTCAGTCGCAGCGAATATCCCCAAAGCGCCTCGGTAAAAGCCCTGATGCCTGTGCAAGGCCCGGTTTCACCCTCCTGCATTGGGCAAGCTCCCAAGCCACATCACCTGGCTCGGGAAAATGTGACTATCTCCTTGTATTCCATGGCGTCCTGCGGCACTGCGCTTCTCTTGTTTAGTTCGGGGTTAAGTAGTTTGCCGGATGGGAAATAAGGGCAGAACCCGGAGTTCACTAGGCCGAATTGCGGCTGCATACTTTTGCGCCGAGCAGATAGTCTCAGGAAGGTCGGCACATTCCCCCGCCGGAGAACAGTCGTGAGAACTGCACTTCGTGTTGTGTTCGCAATCATCACGCTGGCGTGTGCGTCATTTGCCAGCGTCACCGTTTCATCACCCAGCACAGGATCAAGCGTTGGTTCACCCGTTCATGTGGTTGCAAGCAGCAGTTCTACTCATACCATTACAGCGATGGCGGTTTATTTCGACAACGTTCTCAAGTACAAGGTCAACGCCGCGAAGGTGGACACCTATATATCCGCGTCGACGGGCAGTCACTACGTCGTTGTGCAGTCATGGGATTCGACGGGCTATGTTCAGAAACAAGCGCTAACCATCAAGGTTACCAGCACCTCGACAACAATCCCGTCGAATGCCACCTATTACAACAACATTGATCAGATGACCGGATGGTCCTCTTGTGACGCTTGCGCTGGACAAGGTGGCAATGGACCGAGCGCTGACTATTCGATGGCCATTGACCAGAGCAGCCCTTCCCTGGATGGCAAATCGGCAACGTTCTTTCTGGGTGGATCGAACCCGTACTCGTCGGCGCTGTGGTGGCGGCAGTTGGGCGGCAACAGCTCGGTGCGGAACTTCGTTTACGATCTCTACTTCTACCTGAAGAATCCCTCGGCTTCGCAGGCATTGGAGTTCGATGTCAACCAGTCTCTGAACGGGCAGAAGTACATCTTTGGAACCCAATGCGACTACAAAGACCACAAGGATTGGGACGTGTGGGACACGGCCAATCACGTTTGGGTAAAAACGGGGATTCCGTGCAGCACGCCGCAGGCTTACACGTGGAACCATCTTGTGCTGGAATTCCAGCGCACAGTGGGAGGCAAAGCACTGTTCATCGCGGTCACACTGAATGGGAAGAAGAGCTATATCAACCGGTCCTACTATCCGAAGAGCGCGAGTGCGTACGAGTTGAATACGGCTTTCCAGATGGATGGAAACAGCACCATGACCGACTACCAGACCTGGATCGACAAGATGCGGCTGATTGCCTGGTAAGCAGCGAGGCTTCGTCGAAGGCGCATCGGGAGATGCGCCTTTCTTAATTGAGCAGCTCTGCCGTGGAGTCGCACAGGTGCCGAAAACGCATCGTGTAGACTGTTATGTTCACATGCTGCCAATTGTCGTCGAGAACGTCTACAAGACTTACAAGATTGGGAAGGTCGATGTTCCCGCCGTCCGAGGTGTGTCATTTTCGGCCGAACCGAGCGAGTTCATCAGCATAGTCGGGCCGTCTGGGAGCGGCAAATCGACGCTCTTTTACATGTTGGGCGGGCTCACGCGAGCGGACGCAGGGCGCGTGATCGTGGGGGGCGCCGATTTTGCGCAGCTCAGCGATGCCGAGCGGACCAAGCTGCGTAAGCAGAAGATCGGTTTCGTGTTCCAGAAATTCAACCTGCTGCCAACGCTTACAGCTCGCGACAACATTGAAATCGCTCGTGATATCGCAGGCGAGCACGCGAACGACGATGCTGCGTTCTTTACTCGAATAACGGAATTGCTGGGCATTGCCAAGCGTCTCGATCATCGACCGTCGGAACTGAGCGGCGGCGAGCAGCAGCGCGTGGCACTGGCACGAGCGCTCATTAATAAACCCTCGATCGTACTGGCGGACGAACCGACCGGCAATCTCGATACGAAGAACTCCGAGGCGGTGCTAGCCATGCTTCGGCAATCGAACAAGGACCTTGGGCAAACCGTGCTGATGATCACGCACAACCCCGAGGCCGCGAAATTCGGCGACCGCATCCTGCATATGCGGGACGGCGAGCTCGTGGATCCATCGCTAGATCCACAGTGGAAACCTTGACCACGAATTTTCGGGGATCAGCGCGGACCAAAGACCTCTCGCAACGACTCTGCCGTGGTACGGTTGATTCTGTTTTGTGGGGTGATCGCCTGAAGTGCGAATCCGGGCAAAGTTGACCCCTCTTAGCTGGGTTGCTACTATAAATGATACCGAGCGGGAGTAACTCAGCGGTAGAGTGCGACCTTGCCAAGGTCGAAGTCGCGGGTTCAAATCCCGTCTCCCGCTCCAGAGAATCCAGTGGCCGAGTTTTCGGCCATTTTCTTTGTCTTGCGCGATCAAGGCGCGGTAGCCAAGTTGGTAAGGCAGAGGTCTGCAAAACCTCCATCACCGGTTCGACTCCGGTCCGCGCCTCCACAAAAGCTTATATAATGCAAAGAAGCTGCCCTCCAAACGGCGCGGTAGCCAAGTGGTAAGGCAGAGGTCTGCAAAACCTTTATTCGGCGGTTCGATTCCGCCCCGCGCCTCCAACCTTTTCAAGCACTTACATAATCCACTTTCGATTACTGGCTGGCGTTTGGCTGCCAGTTCCGGAAGGCCGAGTTCGCA
This sequence comes from Terriglobia bacterium, assembly GCA_032252755.1. Taxonomy (NCBI): domain Bacteria; kingdom Pseudomonadati; phylum Acidobacteriota; class Terriglobia; species Terriglobia bacterium. Next base: position 62,703 of record JAVUPY010000093.1, on the reverse strand, counting down.
TGCGACGGGCTGAACCTTCTTGCCCATTTAATCTGCTCGTGGCAGATCAGGCCTGTCTTACGGCTGTGCGGAAACATCCAGTCGTCATCACCTGCCTTCATCCACTTCTTCAGCTTCAGCAGGGCGCTTCACATCTCCCGGCGTAAGCTGAATCGGACGGTTGGCGCGGTGATACTTCGGCGTGTGAAGCTTGCTGCGATTCACCGCACGTCGAATCCACAGCTGGCACTTCTCCACGTCGAGATCCGACCATTTGAAGGCCAGCTCCTCCGGGCGGATGCACGTGACGGCCACGAGCCACACGGCCTCGCCCAATGGCGACATGGTTCGCGTCCATGGGTTGGACTTCCCCAAAAGCTGCGGCTTGATTCGGGAAGATTTGGTTTTTTGCATTTCAGGGCAGTGTCGCTGAAAGGGTCTTACGGGGAAAAAAGCCTCTGATCTTCAGACAGTTCGAAGCCGAAGGCGTGCGCAAGGAAATCGCGGACTTGCTGGTCCGCGAGCCCAGCGTCACGGCTTGGCATGAAACGGACAACGCTCCAGGCTCGAATGAGGAAGCTGGGCATCTCTCGCGTCGATATGTAGGCGGTGCCACCATCGTGCCATTCTGTAACGTGGACTCTCCTCTGCCCAGCGGATGGCACAGTGCCGATCATTTGGCAATTCTCACCGCGAGCTGTCCCCCGCTAACTGGCGCACATCCTTGCCGATCCCCTCTTTTCTCAACACTTATCTGACCTGAGCGCATGCACTTCGGTTTTGGCAAGCCGACTGCACTTATGCCTGCGTGCTCCAAAGAATCAATATACGGAACGAAAAAGGCCAAACGACATTCCGTTTGGAAGGTCGACTGTCGGAAGCATGGTTCGATGGACTGCGACGTTGCTACGACGAAGCAACCCAAACCTGTCCCAACGTCGTGGTGGACCTCGAGCACGTCACCTCTATCGACGAGGCCGGCAGCAGGTTACTTGCTGAGATGTCCAGGTATGGTGTTGTGCTCGTAGCAGCGGATCCCCTCATGAAATCGATTATCGACGAAGTGAGCCTGCGTGAGGTGGGCAAGCGATGATGGTGAACGATGTAACGGTAACTGCACGATTGCTGTCTCAGGCTGCCAGGGGGAACCACGTCGCGACTGTGCAGCTGTTCGACGGTGAACTGGAAGAGATGTACGAAACCGCATGCCTCCTGCTGGGAGGCACGGGTGACGCCCTGGAGATGGTGCGGGACTCTGTCTGTGCTGCAGTGGACAAGCTCGGCGAAGTGAAAGACCCTGCCCGCTTCTCCTCCTGGGCAAGGAATCTTGTGGTAAACAGGGCCCTCCAACATATGGTTGAGCGTCGCGAGCCCTTTCTGGACGCCGACTCAACGGCATATGAGCCGATGGCTGAAGAATGGTGCGGTGATGGGGAGCCTGGCGAAGTGCTTGAACTCTTTTTATCTACGGTGCGCCCGCACCAGATTGAGGCCGATGGTGTCGCGCCCGATTCCTTCCGGCGAATGCTGCGGCTGCAACTGCAATCGCTTCCTGACGATCTCCGGATAGCGTTCGTCTTACACGACATCCTGGGTTTTCGGGTGAATGGAACATCTGTCCTCCTGGGTCAATCACCGGGGGTCGTCAAAAACCTCCTGGCAGCAGCACGTCACACACTCGTAATGAGTGTCTCGACTGCTTTGCGAAGCATGGCTGCCGTAATGGGCGGCAGTGACGACTGGCTGAAAAGTACGGATAACTCTCCAGCGCAACATGAGATTGGGGCCTGCTGAAGAAATTGAGATGTAAGAGTCGGGCAATAAAGAGACAGGCTCGACTCGAGGTGAAAGTTATGTGGATGCGATGTTGTCCGCATTGTAGTGAATCAATCTCCAAACGAAGCCTTGATGCCAATGCCACTTGTTCGCGGTGTGGATGGGTCTGGTATCCGAGTAAGAGCAATGACCAGAACGAACACGTCGACGTCCGAGTGGAACACGCACCATGAGACAAGTTTGGGAAATTGACTTAAATCATACGAGGACTTAATAAATGCGAAGTTTCAGCTTCACAGTTGCAGCCGCGATTGCTCTCTTCTTCGCGGTGACTCTGCCTTGCCTTGCCGGACAGAAACCTCCGGACGGCAAAGCTCTCTACAAACAGAATTGTCGTGTCTGCCACGACAAGGGATCACCGAACGGCGAGTTCAGCCCGATGTCGCTGATCGGCGATCAGTGGGACAAGTTTTTCGATACGAAGCTTATACCAAGCCACAAGGAAGCCGTTGTTCCAAACACCGGGAAAAAGCTTTTTGAACTGCTCACCCCGGAGCAAATCAAGAGCATTCATAAATTCTGCGTCGATCACGCGGCGGACTCCGAACAGCCGCAAACCTGCGGTTAAAGGAGCCCTCGCTGGATGAGACGGATCATCACTGTTTTCCTCCTACTCTGCGTCTGCGGGGCAACGATGCTGTTTGCGCAGGAATCAGGCTCGACCCCGCCGGACATCGTGACCCGGCAACAACAGGAAATTGAACAACTGCAGAAGATGGTTGCTGACCTGAAGGCTCGATTGGACGCCCAGGAGCAATCGAAACAACAACAGCAGCCGCAGGCGACACAACAGGCTCAGATCGACACTACCGCGGCAAAAGCGGCATCTTCTACCGAAGAGCTCACTAATTCGGTAAGAGACCTCGAGCGCCGGATGCTGACGCGCGAACGTGATGCCGCTCTCAGTAAAGTGCGCTTCAGCGGCGATTATCGCTTCGAGGCCCACAGCATCTGGGGAAACATACCCAGCTACTACGATGGCATGAGGCTCCAGAACCTGATGGTCAAGACGCTTTTTGCCGCTACTCCAACATCAGCGGGCGGATTGGGCATGCCGTTCGATCAGAGCATCATGTCGAATTACACGCCGCAGCAGTACGCAAGCATGTTGGACACCTTGATAAATCGAAACTACAGCGCTTACCAGGCCTACACCAATCAGCTCACATTCAATGACCTGAAGCAGGCGGTAGGAAACATGCCGCAGCAGCAGGTTTCCTCTCTGATGAATTACCTTCAGGGGGCGACATATGTCCCCAGGTACCAAAACGACACCAGCATCCTTTACACGAATCGGCTACGGTTGAAGCTCGATTCAAAAATTGCGGATAATCTGAGCGTTACAGCTCGCCTGAGCATGTACAAGGCCTGGGGTGACTCAAGCGGCGTCCAGATTTTCGATGGCCAGGCGAACAGTCTCAGCATCGATGGGAACACGGTGACTGTGCCTAATTCCGACATGCTTCGCGTCGAGAGGGCCTTCTTCACCTGGAGCAAAATCGCGCACACGGGTCTGTACCTGTCGATCGGCCGCCGGCCATCGACCGGTGGTCCTCCGATGAACTATCGCGAGGACGAACCCCGTGGCGGCACGCCTTCGGGTGCGCTGATCGATTTCCAGTTCGATGGTATTACGGCGGGTTATCGGGTGAACGACCACACCGAGCTGCGCATCTGCTACGGCGTGGGATATCAATCCGGATTCGGCAATGGCGACATTCTCGAGCTACCGCAGGATCGCCTCAAGAACGCGACTTTCCTGGGGGGCAACTTCGATCTTTATGACTCGGAATCAACCTTCCTGCAGTTGACTGTAGCTCGTGCGTTCAATGTCACCGATGGCTTTACCGGGTTGACTGTTCTCCCGAATAACCCCATTACAGGCGATCCGATCAGTGCGCCGGTAATCATGCGCTACACACCGTCAGCCAACTTGGGAGACATCAACCTGATTGGCTTGAACTTTACACATCGCTTTGGTCCGGTTGACGCCTTCGTCAGTGGCAATTACAGCGGATTGCGTCCGAACCTGGTAACCACCCCATTCGGAGGACTCGGATCCGATCCGTTCGAGACTCCCGTGAATCACGACGGCGCCATGATTTACGTTGGCGCCCGTTACAGCCTGCCGCAGAACGATGGCCGCACGAAATTCGGTTTCGAGTTCAATCACGGCTCGAAGTACTGGTTCAATTTCGCACAGGCCCAGGACGACATTATTTCTCCGAAGACTAACACTCGCGGCAACGTGTACGAAACCTACCTCACTCATCGCATCAAGAGTCGATTCATTTTGAAAGTAGATTACATCAAGTACTTCTACGATTACTCGGGATCAGGCTGGCACATTGGTGCTCCGAAGGCATTGGATTCGACACCTGTGCTGGGCTTTCCCACCTATGATCGGGCGTCCATGCTGTCGCTCGGCTTGACTACAAGGTTTTAGGAGATTCCGTGCATAGGGTTACCGCAATTCTTCTCCTCCTGACTGGCTTGGGCTGCTTCGCTTCGGAGCCGCCCAAGTATTCGCACGCCTCTTATTTCGAGCATTACGAGGGAACCAAGACATGCCTCGGGTGCCACGAAAAAGAGGCGTCCACTTTTCTACACTCCCAGCATTATCAGTGGCTCGGTGACGCTCCCAACATCGTCAATGCCAAAGGCCGGAAGCTTGGCAAGATGAACACCGTGAATGATTTTTGCACTAATCCCAAGGCTAATTGGATTGGCATCGTACGTAACTCGCGGGGCGAAGTGATCACCAAGGGCTGTTCCGCATGCCATGCGGGACTGGGCAAATTGCCTTCTGAACAGGTCTCGCAGGAACAACTCGAGAACATAGACTGCCTGATGTGTCACGCTTCCGGTTACCGTCGCGATCTGTATCCCAATGGCAAGGGCGGATTCGAATGGAAACCGATCCTGTGGCAGAACGAGGCGGGGCTCGATTCCGTGGCGAAACGCATTTCCCTGCCCACAAGGCTCATGTGTCTGCGCTGCCATTCATCCTCGGGAGGCGGACCGAATTACAAGCGTGGCGATCTTGAGTACAAGCTGAATGATCCCGATCGGGATTACGACGTGCACATGGCATCGGCAGGCAAGAATATGCAGTGCATAACCTGCCACGCCGGCCAGGATCATCGCGTGAGGGGGCGCGGTACCGATCTGTCGGGTACAGATTCACCCGGCAGTCCGCTGAGTTGCGAGACACGCGAGTGTCACGGAACCGCGCCACACAAGGCAACGGTCCTGAACATCCACACTGCGCGCGTGAATTGCACGGTGTGTCACATCCCCGAGTTCGCGCGGGATGAGCCCACCGATATGTATCGCGATTGGTCCCACGTCGTTTATAACGCCGAGGCAGACAAGTACAGCGCTGATATCAAACTGGTGAAAAACGTTCAGCCGGTGTACGCATGGTTCGACGGCAATACGCGTGAACAGTTGCTCGGGGAATCAGTGAAACGACTGCCGGACGGCACCGTGGGAATGATGATTCCGCAAGGATCACACAAAGATCCCAATGCGCGGATTTATGCGTTCAAGTTGCACCGGGCGAAACTGCCGATGCTCGATGGCCGCAACTGGATCATTCCAATCGTCGTCGAAGATGTCTTCCCATCAGGGAAGATCGACGATGCGGTCAAACTCGCCGCAAAAGACACCTACGGTGTGGACGACGCAAAGTACACTTGGGTTGAAACCAGCCGTTACATGGGAATCTTTCATGGAGTGCAGCCTAAGGAGAAAGCGCTCGGGTGTCTTGATTGTCACGCTCCCGGTGGACGCATGGATTGGAAGGCGCTCGGCTACAAAGAAGATCCACTCGTTGAACTCATCTCCTCACATTCCAAGAAAGGATTGATGTAAGCTGGCCGCCAATGGCCTCCGAACTGCGCTCGGAGGCCATTTCGTTGCACTCACTCCTGATGAGCATCTATTGCCTTACCTACGTATGCATGAGAATGAGCTCCAGCCTCCCGCAACGCCCTCCGCTTCATCAGAAAGAAGAACACCGGGACTAGGATCAGCACGTGAATCGTCGAGGTGATCATGCCGCCGACAATCGGGGTTGCGATCGGTTTCATGACGTCGGAACCGATGCCGGACTCCCACAGGATCGGCGCGAGGCTGAGGATCACGGCGGTGACGGTCATCAGTTTCGGGCGCAACCTCTGTACTGCGCCTTCAATTGTCGCTTCCTCGACGTCCTCCTCGGTCAGCATTCTCCCGGCGGCAACTCGATGCTGTAGCGCTTCGTGGAGGTAGACGACCATGACCACGCCAGTTTCTACCGCGATCCCGAAGAGAGCGATGTAGCCCACCCACACTGCCACGCTAAAGTTATAACCGAGTATCCATTGCAGAATCAGTCCGCCCGACATGGCGTAGAGGGTCGGGAAGATCAGCACGGCGGCTTCCGCAGCCGATTTGAAGATCATGTATAGCAGCACGAAGATCACGAAGAATACGATTGGCAGAATGAACTTCAATCGTTCTTTGGCGCGCAATTCGAATTCGTACTCACCAGCCCACTTGTAGGTATAACCGGCGGGGAGAACCAGCTGTTCCTGCAAGAGTTTGTCGGCCTGCTTCACGTACCCGCCGTAGTCGTTCGTCTTCAGGTCGAGATACACGTATCCGGTGAGCGCACCATCTTCGTCGCGAATCATCGCCGGGCCACTCGAGAAGAATACCCTTGCCACCTGGTTGATGGGGATCTGAGCACCGGTCGGCGTGCCGATCAGGATTCGACCGATTGCCCCTGGATTGTCGCGGAAATCGCGGTCGTAGCGAACGCTAATTGGGAATCGCTGCCTGCCTTCCACGTTCTCGGCGATATCGGCGCCGCCAACTCCTGAGGTGATTACTCGCTGCACGTCGCCGACCGTGAGCCCATAGCGTGCGGCTTCAGCACGATCGACCTCCACGTTCAAATAGAAGCCTTGCGATACACGCTCGGCAAACACCGAACTGGTCGTCGACATCGTGGAGAGAATTTTTTGGATACTGGCCCCGATCTCCTGAATCTTGTCGAGGTCTGGACCCTGGATTTTCATTCCCAGTGGAGTCTTGATCCCGGTCATCTCCATATCGAGACGGTTAGCCACCGGCATAGTCCACGTGTTCGTAAGGCCCGGGAATTGCAGCTTGGCATCCATCTCCTGGATGAGCTTTTCGTAGGTCATGCCCTTTCGCCACTGTTCACGGGGTTTCAGCATGATCGTCGTGTCGTACATATCGAGCGGTGCGTTGTCGGTGGCGCTGTCGGATCTACCCACCGCACCCAGCACGGTGGAGACCTCTGGGAACGAGCGAATAATCCGGTCCTGCTCCTGCATGAGCGCGGCCGCCTGGGTGATGGATATACCGGGCAATGCGCTCGGCATGTAGAGAGATGAGCCTTCGTACAGCGGGGGCATGAACTGGCTACCCAGCTTGAAATAGAGGGGAATGCTTGCCGCCAGGAATATCAGATTTATGGCGATTACCAGTTTCCAATGCCGCAAGCACCAGCGCAGCACTGGCAGATAGATGGCGTGCGTAGCACGTGCAAAGGGATTCTCAGACTCGGGCCTCAGGCGCCCGCGGATGAAGATCGGCATCAACATCGGCACGAGAGTGATCGAAAGCAGCGAGGAAAATACGAGTGCCATCGTCTTCGTCCACGCTAGCGGTCGGAACATGCGCCCTTCCTGCGCTTCCAGCAGGAAGACGGGGAGGAACGAAACGAGAATGATGATCAGTGAATAGAAGAGCGCCGGACCGACTTGCTTGGCCGCTCTCAGAAGTATGGCTCTTCGCTTGCTTTCGGTCAGTACCTCTCCGGGGGCGAGTTCGTGACGCTCTGCCAGATGCTTATACCCGTTCTCCACCATTACGATGGCGGCGTCGATGAGCACACCTATTGCGAGAGCCAGTCCTCCGAGGGACATGATGTTGGAGCTCACGTGCAGGTAGTACATCGGGATAAATGCCGCGAGCACCGCAATCGGCAACGTGATGATAGGAACAAGCGCGGAACGAAAGTGAAACAGGAACGCGAGAGATACGAAGCTGACGATGATGGCTTCTTCGATCAGATCGCGCTTCAAAGTCTTGATGGATTCGTTGATCAGGCCCGAGCGGTCGTAACCCGTGACGATCTCAACGCCGGGCGGCAAGGACGGGCCGATCTCGTGCAGTTTGGCTTTGACCCCGTTGATCACGTCGAGAGCATTCATTCCGTACCGCATGACGACGATTCCGCCGACGGTTTCGCCTTCGCCTTGCCAATCCACGGCGCCGCGCCGAATATCCGGACCGAACTCTACCGTTCCGAGATCGCGGACCAACACGGGTGTGCCGTTCTTTGTCGCCACCGGGATGTTTCGCAGATCATCGAGCGAGCGCAAATATCCGAGGCCGCGCACCATGTACTCGGCACCGCTCATCTCCAGCACGCTTCCGCCAACTTCATTCGTGCTGTCGCGCACGCGGTCAATTACGGTCGAGATGGGAATGCCGTAAGAAAACAGCTTGTTGGGATCGAGCTTCACCTGGTACTGCTTCACATATCCACCGATGGTTGCAACCTCGGCGACACCCGGAACTGTCTCCAGTTGATAACGCACGTACCAGTCCTGGAGCGCACGCAAGTCGGCCAGGCTCTTGGTATGACTTGTGTCCACGATGGCGTACTGATACACCCAGCCGGCACCTGTCGCGTCCGGGCCAATCGCAGGATGCACATTGGGCGGCAAGCGTCCGGCGATCTGCTGCAGGTATTCGGTCACGCGCGACCGCGCCCAATAGAGGTCCGTACCATCTTCAAAGACTACAAACACGTAGGAATCGCCGAACATGGTCTGCGCACGGACGGCTTTCACATGCGGAGCCGCAAGCAGCGTCGTGACGAGCGGATACGTCACCTGGTCTTCGATCACGTTCGGCGGCTCGCCTGCCCATTCGGTATGAATAACTACCTGCACGTCGCTGATATCGGGAAGCGCGTCCAGCGGAATGCGATGCAGGCACCAGACGCCGGCGATGACGAGAAATGCGGTGCCCGTCAGTACGAGGAAACGATTGCGTTCGCACCATTCAATGATTCGGGAGATCATCACATACCTCCCGTCGCAGTCACGCTGAGCTGCATGCCGGCTATGGTTTGACCACCACGCGTCGCGGATACCGTCACCTGATATGAGCCGCCGCTGGGAAGGTCCAGCAGACCTTCATAGGTGCCATTTCCGCGATCCGGGAGCGTTGCCGTCTTCTTGATTGCCGCCATGCCCATGGCGGGCATCGCGGGCATGTAAAAGGTGACGGTCACCTGCGCGCCGGTCACAGGTTTGTTCCCTGCGCCAGTCAGCTTCACCCGGAGAGTGTTGCTGCCGCGTTGAGGCGGTGAAGGTGTGCTGCTGAAGTCGAGAGCGACCTGCCCGGCCGGAGAATTCGCCGAAGCCGAGCCGGCCGCACTGGCCGGGGGAGGAGCAAACGAGCCAATCGCCGCCTGAAGTTGCGCCTCTGAATCGACCAGGAAGTTCGCGGAACTCACAATCTTGTCGCCGGCCTGCAAGCCTTTAAGAACGACGACGTGGTCGTCAAGCCGCGGACCGAGTTCGATTTCACGCGGTTCAAGATAGCCGTTTCCGTGATCGATGAACGCAATCTCGCGGGTTCCCGATTGCAACGCGCCAGAAGCTGGGATCACGAGCTTTCGTCCGAGTGGAATAGACATGCTGACGTTCACGAACATTCCAGGCTTCAGCGCCAGCTTGGGGTTACTGAAGACGAAGCGCACTCGGACGGTTCGCGTTGCCGGGTCGACCTGCGGGAGAATCTGGTCAATTCGGCCATGGAATATGCGTCCTGGATACGCGTCCACGGTTACCTGGGCTGGCGTGCCCGGTTTCAGTTGGCCAATATCGTTCTGAAACACATTCGCGTATACCCAAACGGAAGAGAGGTCGGCGATGGTATACAGCTTTGTTCCGGCTTCGGTGTACTGGTTGGGAAGTGCGTTTAACTCTGTTATGTAACCCGACATGGGGGAATCGATCGTGATGTCGTGCTGCACGGTTCCGGTCTTTTCCAGCCTCTGAACCTCGCTCGCCGGCACTCCAAACTGGGCAAGCCGGTCCGCGGCTGCGCTCAGCAACCACTCGCCTTCTTTTGCCGCCATACCATGCCCGTCGTTGTTGAACGTCTTTTGATTCTTCTTTGCCAGCAGGTACTCCTGTTCCGTGCTTAACAGTTCCGGACTGTAAATGGTGAACATCGGCTGGCCCTTGCGTACATACTCGTAGCTTGCATTGGCGAACACCTTCTGGATCCAGCCCGGGAAGCGCGTTTGGAGATATGATATCCGGCGCTCATTCACATCAACGTTGCCGGGCACGCGCAGATCGTTCGTGACCGTTTTCATCACGGCAACGGCTGTAGTTACGCCGATCGCCTGCAGACGCTGCGGCGACAGCTGCACGGGAGAGAGTGGTGCTACTGTCGGCGAACCGTCGGATCGATCTGCCTTCCTGGGCATCTGCATGGGGGCGTCAGGCCCCTTCGCCGCGACGATGCCGGTCTCTTCATGAACAGAACTGCGCTGTTGCCACAGGACGTAAGCCAAGCCGCCACCGAGCGCCAGGCAGACAATGACAGCAAGAATGAATGCGTTCTTGAAAGTATGATCTTTCATTTGGTCACCTCCGGCGCCTTCGCCTGAGTGTTTCTGTTGATGGGGGCGCCCACGGCAAGTTCCAAGTCAGAGAATCGCGCTTCGAAATCGGCCAGCGCCTGGTAATAAGCAAGATCGATATCGATTACTGCGGTCTGACTATCCAGCAGGTTGAGGAAATCGGTGTGGTTGTTCTCGTAGGCGATCAAGGTCGAGCGCAAAGTTGCTTCCGCTTGTGGCTTCAACGCGCTCTGATAAACATCCGCGAGTCGTTTGGACGCTCTGGCTTGTGACATCGCCTCCTGTATCTGCCCAAAAGCGGTGCTCTGCAGGGCTTCGTACTCAGCCTCTTGTTCGCTGACCTTCGCCCTGGCCTCTTCAATTTCCGCGTCGTGCTTGCGATGATTCAGCCAGGGAAGATTGATTGAGCCTTCCAGCATGTAGCTGTTGCGTTGCTCAGAGCCGCGCGGCATCAGCATGTATCCGCCTGCTACGGTCACATCCGGCTGGAAGGTTCTGGCAGCCAACTTTTGTTCTTGTTCGCTCTTGTGGATCATCGCCCGCGCCTGCGCCAGGTCAGGCCGCGATTGCAGGGCCAATTTCTCCAGGTCTTCCGTTCCGGGAAATCGAGCCGGGATCCGGTAATCGCCCGCAACCCGAATGGGCAAAGCCGGATCACGGCCCATCAGTGTGTTTAGCTTCGAACGGGCGACATCGGCGTCCTGTTCAAAGTGAATAAGGTGTTCCGCAAGGCGGGTCAGCGCGACCTGAGCTTTCAGGATGTCCTGCTGCGGGACATTGCCTACGGTGTATTTGATCTTGGCCGCCTCAACCGCCTGCCTGGCGATTGCGACGTGCTCGTCGTGGATCCGCATCTCGTCTTGCGTGCGCAATAGATCGTAGAAGGCTTTTCGGACAGCGATGCGTACTTGAAGCCTCGTGTTCTCGAGTGCGGCCTTGGCGACATCTGCATCGGACTGAGCGATGTTGGTACGGAGGTCGCGTTTGCCAGGCCACGGAAAGGTTTGGCCCACCATGAACATGTTCTGTGCCGCGTTGTAGTTCCAGGGCTGCCGTAAGGGGACACCCCAAGCGCGGTACATAAAGGAAGGATCTTCGAGTGCCCCTGCCGTGGACACCCGCGTTTGTACGACGGCGAGCTGTCGCACCGCGACCCTGATCTCGGGATTGCCGATCATCGCCTTCTGTTCGACCTCGTCGAGTGTCAGAGGCGGCGATGAATCCTCAACCATCTGCTGCTTTGGCAGTAACGTTTCCGCAGCGAGGAGTGACTCCTGGGCATGGGCCCTCAGCCCGCACAGACATAGTGCGAGCAATACATACACGAATTTCATAGATCTCTCCGTCAGCTAAGTCGTGGACGTTGATACGCCCGGGCACAGTTGTGCGACGGAGAGTTCTAGATCCTCAGAATGGTTACATCGGGCGGCGAGGGCATGCCGAGGCTGGATTGATGAGCAGCAATAAAGAAACGAGAGGACGGAATCGGCTCGGATGCGAGCGAAACGAACGCCAACTGGGGCTGAGTGATGGGTTGCCCGTCGTTCAGCAGGACACTGAAACTGGTAGGCTGTGTGCCCGCCTTGCAGCAGGAAGACATGGACTGTGAGGAATGATCCATCCCACTCATGTGTTCGCAGCACTTGGAACATGACTGCATCGCGAAGGTGCTCCCGGGAGCCACGCACGCAAGAAGAGGCGTGGCTAATGCCACCAGCATCACCAGAGCGACAATCAATGAAGACCAACGATGCACACATGCACTCTACTGCACTCACATCTCAGGTGCCAGTGATGAGGATCACATGTCAGGATAAAACTTGCTGGTCCAGCACTGCCCTGACGGTTACCCACAGATTTTGTAACAGCGGAAACGACATATCGCGAGCACGCAGATTCAACAGGTTAGAAGGGCGCCGGAGCGCCCCTTTTGTTACAGCCGACGACGCCTCCGTTTACGCCACTTCTCCCTGTTGTGCCCGAATGTGCCAGTGATTCCCGAAGGGGCACTTGGCTCGCCCTGATCTCCTGGCCTTCCCAGAGCAGGTAAGCGAAGCTCCTCATGCCGTTTGTGCTGCTGGCGGTACCTTCATCGTGGTACGTTTTGGCTCGTCTCCACTCTCTCCTTTCAAGTAGAATTCGTTCACTCTTCTCCGGAGTGGGGGATTGGGCCTTTCTAACGGATCTCGACTGGACCCCTATGAAATTGTGTCGCCACTCGGCGCGGGCGGCATGGGTGAGGTGTATCGTGCGCGCGATACGCGGTTGGAGCGCGACGTCGCAATCAAGGTCCTGCCCGCCAGCTTCGCATCGACCATCCTTTGTACGGCGACGATCGTGGCCGCGTAGCGATCCTCGATGCCAGAGGCAACGTGCGACGACTGACGCGTGAATTCAGTGGCGTGCACGGAGTTGTATGGAACACGCGAACAGACGAACTGTGGACGGGTGCGAGTCTCGCGTCGGATCGCAGGGTACTTTCGTGGGCACATCGAGGTAGACACTACTCCCTGGGAGATTGCGAAGTGGGGTTCGGCCGGAGACCACCCAGGCCCCAGATTGCACCCCATTGTGGCACCTCTGGGCCGCTAACTTTGTTGGTCTTGCGGAGACTGCACTCGCGGGGTAATCTCGCGCCCATCCACGCAGTGACCTAGAGAGAAACTACGGTGGAGCATCGAAGCGTCCAGCGGTTTCGTGTTTCCCTTCCAATAACTTTCTATTGGGGAAGTAACAATGCCTTTTCGAAAGGGAATGGCACCTCTCGTGACATCAGCACCCACGGCGTTTTTATTCTGACTCAAGAGAGAGTTGTCGAAGGCAGCGACGTCTGGTTGAGGTTTTCCGTTCCTCCGATCCGCAAAGGAGCGAGGGTTTCCGAAATGCAGGGTTTCGGGCGCGTTGTTCGCGCCCAAAGTGACGGTTTTGCGGCGCAAGCGGCCATTGGATTTTCCAATCATGCGAATCGCAACAATCACCAGATAACAAAACTTTTTTTCTCAGATTCGCAGGATGAACTTGAGTGTGCCCCTAGATCGGCGCCCAAAGGAAAGGCGCATTAGCTGGATCTAAGTCTTCTGTTTTTAGTACGTTAGACATAATTTCCACAACGAACTGAGTTGGCGGAGCCATGCTTGGAGAAAGCGTCTTAAATACCACTGATATCGGAGCCGGTTCGTCATCGTCATTATTGGCTCCAGGTCCAATTTACCCCGCGACTGAGAGCGGAGTTCCGCAATGGTTTGCGGCATACGTACAGACACGTCACGAAAAAAGCATCGCTAAGCAGCTCGAAGAGCGTTGCGTAGAGCGATTTCTACCGGTTTACGAGGCGACCCACCGCTGGAAAAATGGTCGGCATAAAGTGCAGCTTCCGCTATTCCCCAGCTATGTATTCGTGCGCATCTCCCCTTCAGAGAGATCAAGAGTACTTCAAGTGCCAGGAGTCGGTTATATCGTCGGCTCGCATGGTGTCCCGACGCCGCTCCCTTTAGAGGAAATTGAACGGTTACGGAACGCGCTTCGCGGAGGCGTAATTGCCCAGCCCTTCCCTTACCTGAAAGTCGGCACGCACGTGGAAATTCGGAACGGTCCGTTGCAGGGCTTAGTCGGAATCCTGAAGCGCTGGCATGGCCAATTTCGGGTCGTGATTTCTGTCGATTTGATAATGCAATCAATAGCAGTAGAAGTGGATGTCTCCGACATATCGCCGATTCGCTCGACCGGCCGGCATCAGGGTTGAATTGGCCTTCGCTGTCTTTATGACGACCACAGCATTCTCGCACGATGACACATTCATGCCGACGAGGATCACACGTCTACAAAGACATCGCTTCGGTCTTCGATCGCAACCCAGCAGCAAAAAACCAGTTCGAGTGATCCTTTGTTACTCCGGTCTCCAAGCACTGTGGATGTATCGGGTTGCCTACTGGCTTTGGTCGCATCGTGCTTGGATCCGCCACCTGCCGGCGAGTCATTAGTAGATATTACGGTGTGCTCCCTCTGAGGATTGGGTTGAAATGCACGAAGAATCCACCGAACTAGAAGAACAGCGGATTAGCTGGCAACGTTATTGGAGACTCTTACAGCACCACAAATGGTGGTTCGTCTTGCCGGCATTCAGCGTGTTTCTTGCGGTGTGGAGCGCAAGCTGGCTGCTTCCGGCCACTTATCGCTCTGAGACGCTAATTCTCGTTGAGCAGCAGAAAGTACCGGATCAGTATGTAGTTTCAAATATAGCCGACGATCTGCAACAGAGATTGCAAAGTATGACACAGCAGATCCTGAGCCGCACACGCCTGATAAGCGTTATTAACCAGTTTGACCTTTACTCCAAAGAGCGCACTCGCCTCACCGAGGACGAACTGGTCGATCGGATGCGAAAAGACATTCAGATTGAGCTGGTACGAGATTCAAGTCGAGCCCGAGATCTCACCGCCTTTAAAATTGCTTATCTCTCGATAAGTCCACAAACTGCACAATCAGTAACATCTCAACTGAGCTCATTGTTCATTAACGAAAACCTGCGAGTTCGGCAGGAGCGCTCAGAAAACACTACGGCCTTTCTTGAGAGCGAACTGGAGCAAGCCCGCCAGAGTCTCGGGGCACAAGAAGTACGAGTACGAGAGTTTAAGAGCCGCTACTTAGGGGAATTGCCTGGTCAGACCCAATCTAATGTTCAGATCCTCAGTGGACTGCAAACACGACTACAGCAGGAAATGGAAGCCTTGGCTCATGCCAAGCAGCAAAAGGTCTACTTGGAATCGATGCTATCGCAACTGCGTTCGGTAGAAGCCGGCATCAGGGCGAATCCGTCTACGGTGATGGCATCTCCCCTGACACTGGATCAAGAGATAGAGCGACTCCGGAATCAGCTCACTGAACTAACTTCGAAGTACAGCGAAGAGCATCCTGATGTTCAGAAGACGCGAACACAATTGGCTAAAACACTCCAATTAAAACAACAACGTGACGCTCAGGTCGCCGAGGCAGCCAAATCGGCGGCGAGCACCGAAATGCCCGCGGTAGGAAGCTTAGCTGAGCTACAGGCAATGTCGCCGCGACTGAACGTTGAGAGCGAACTGAAAGCGAATCGGGCGGAGATCGACAATCGGGAACGCAGCATAAGGGATCTGGAACACCAGATTGAGTCCTACCAGGGTCGCCTAAATACGACACCTCTCCGGGAACAGCAACTGGCAGACTTAACAAGAGATTACGACCAATCACGTAAGAATTACGAACAACTGTTGGCCAAGCGTGATCAGTCCTCGATGGCTACAACTCTTGAGAGACGCCAACAAGGGGAACAATTCCGGGTAATTGATCCTGCTAACCTTCCGCAAAAGCCTTATTCACCCAATCGGCTAAAGATCGCATTGGTCGGGCTATTAGCCGGCATCGTCTGTGGTGTGATGTTCCTGGTTACAAATGGCGTTCTCCACAACGTTGTCTACTTGAGAGACGAGGTGAATGACGTTGTTGAAGTCCCCGTGATCGTCGAGATCCCACCGCTCTTTACAGTGGAACAAGAAACACGGAACAGAATTCTGCTCCGATTCCAGAGATCCTCCTTCGTGTTCGTGGGAGTACTAACAGCCGTTGCCGTTGGGATCAGCTTTTACTTTGGATAAGAACCGTCTTGATCGGAACTAGGAGTTCTGTCAAATGAGCCGAGTTTACGATGCGCTCCGACAGTGGAATCGGGAACGTGGTCTGTCCGCCGATATTTTCAAGTACGAGGGGGCCGCTCAGGGACCAACAAAACCAGAAGAAAGTGAGACGCAAGAGCTCTTGCGTTGGGATAGCATTGCTGAATTCGTAGCCGCATGTCGCCCAGAAGACCATCTGATTGCCCTGAATAACGGAAAAGAATTGGGGAATGAGAAGTTCAGGTTGTTACAGTCTCGCTTGCGTCAGATGTCGCTTCTCCGAAAGATCAATACTGTGCTCATAACCAGCGCAGTTCCCGAAGATGGCAAGAGCCTGGTTGCAGCAAATCTGGCTATCAGTCTCGCGACGCACACGAATTTGAAAGTTCTGCTTTTGGAGGGCGATCTCCATAAACCCACGTTAGCGAAGAAGGTTGGACTCACAGGCCGTCCCGGACTGTCTGAGTGCCTAAGCAACGGAGGCACCGTAGAAAAGAGTTGTTACCGTCTGAGGAATAATCATCTCTGGGTACTCCCAGCTGGCCGATCACAAGAGCATCCGCTCTCGTTACTGCAATCGGCAATCTTCCAAAGAATATTTGCAATTCTGAGCTCCGCTTTCGATTGGATTCTCATCGACTCACCGCCGCTGCTGCCGTTGGCTGATGCCGGATTCTGGGCGCAGCAGTCGGATGGCATACTGCTCGTCGTCCGAAACGCTCACACTCCACGAGAGCTACTGAAACGCAGTTTAGAAGTGATCGATACATCCAAGTTAATTGGGGTTGTATTCAACGACTCTCAGCCGACCGAGCACGACTATTACAAACGTTACTACCGGTCCCCCAACCCAGCCCCGGAAGCGTAGTTGTATTCCTTCGAGGACAAATGAATACTTCGATCACTCCATTGCTGCCACCAGCAGGGGGAAAAAAGATCGTTTCCCGTTTACCAGTCCTTTCCCCCAGACAGGTTTCTTCACCATCCCCTTCTAGTTCCCGCCGGATCTTGTCTCCAGAGGCTTTCGCCGAAGTGCTGGATCAAGAGCATCGGAGAACGGAGCGCTCCCATCACTCCTTCATACTTATGAAATTGAGTGTTCTGGCGGCCGCTGGACTGAACGGTGACCGCGATCTATTTCTGCGGCAGGTAGCTGGCTCCCTTGCGGCGATTGCGCGGGAGACCGACCACTTGGGATGGTACAGTGCGGAATCGGTTTTGGGCGTCATCTTTACCGAGCTTGGGTCGACTCAGGATGCGGAGCACGCACTGGTGCCGATTGAAAACAAGGTGAGGTTGGCGTTGCAGCAACAATTCGATTCCGCTACGCGGTCCCAACTCCCGGTGACATTCCATATCTGTCCGCAGGAGTATCATGCCGACTCTGCTTCGACCGATTATCCATCAGCCTCTCAGAGGAAAGGACCGCGCGATGCGGGATGGATTTTCAGCAGGGGCAAACGAACCCTGGATATCCTGGGAAGCGTTCTGGCCCTCCTTCTTCTTTCCCCTCTGCTGTGCCTTATAGCAATTGCCGTGAAGCTAACTTCTCGTGGGCCTGTCCTCTTCCGTCAGAAGCGCATTGGGCAATACGGGCTCCCCTTCACATTCCTCAAGTTTCGGTCGATGCGTGACGGAAACGACTCTCAAATACACAAGGATTTTGTCCGCAAGCTTATTGCCGGATCCCCTGAGATATCCAATCGTGGCGTTTTCAAACTCACACATGATCCTCGCGTGACGCCGCTCGGAAGCTTCCTTCGGAAGACTAGTCTTGACGAGTTGCCCCAACTCTGGAACGTATTTCGTGGAGACATGTCCCTGGTCGGGCCACGCCCGCCCCTCCCGTACGAGGTAGACGCCTACGACGTCTGGCACCGGAAGCGATTCCTTATGGCGAAGCCAGGAATTACGGGACTCTGGCAAGTTAGCGGCCGGAGCAGGACGACCTTCGACGAGATGGTCAGGCTCGACCTGCGGTACGCGCGAACATCCTCCTTCTGGCTAGATGCGCAGATTCTCTGGCGCACCCCCCTTGCCGTCATTCGCGGCAGCGGCGCCTATTAGGTGATCATCGGACCTGTTTCAGCAAAATCGAGTTCACCCACTTCTGCCCCGGTTCTCGCTTGAAAGGAATACTCGATGATTAATGTCGGTGTCATTGGCTTTGGTTATTGGGGGCCCAACATCGTCAGAAATTTTTCAGGATGCAGTGATGCGCGAGTAGTGACGGTCTGCGATCAACGTCCGACTGCGCTGCAAAAGGCGACCAAAGCATTTCCGAGTATACGGGTCACAACGAACCCACAGGAAGTGATCACTTCGTCGGATGTCGATGCGGTTGCAGTAGTTACGCCAGTTTGGACGCACTTCGAGCTCACAAAATCGGCACTATGTAACGGCAAGCACGTTTTTGTCGAAAAGCCTTTTACCAGTACCACCGCGCAGGCGGAGGAATTGATCGAGATCGCGGACCGGAAGCACCTGCAGATAATGGTGGACCATACGTTTCTGTTTACAGCTGCCGTTCAGAAGATTCATCACTACATCGAGTCGGGAGCACTCGGAAGGCTCTACTACTACGATTCGACGCGCGCAAATCTTGGACTATTTCAGCATGACGTAAATGTGATCTGGGACTTGGCCCCTCACGATTTATCCATTGTTGACTATCTCCTCAAAGATAAGCCTGAGGCGGTAATCGCCACGGCAGAGCAACACTTCAACGGCCTCGAGGATCTTGCATTCATCACGCTCTATTTCCCCAACAAAGTTATCGCGCATATCAACGTCAATTGGCTTTCACCGGTGAAAGTGAGGACAACGCTAATTGGCGGCGAAAAGAAAATGCTCGTTTGGGACGACATCGAACCGGACGAGAAAATTCGGATCTACGACAAGGGAGTAGAGCATGTAGAGGATCGTGAGGGTATCTACAAGTTGCTCGTGAAATACAGAACGGGCGACATGCTCGCACCGCACTTGGAACATATTGAGGCACTCAGCAGCGAGGTCGCCTACTTCATCGATTGCCTTGCCGTCAATAAGAAGCCAATCAACGATGGCGGAGCCGGTCTACGTGTTGTTCGCATCCTCGAGGCTGCTGATAGATCTGTCAAACAGAGAGGAGCCCTGGTGGATTTATGGATGCCTTCTTATGCATAGCTCCCGACGTCAAGCTCGGACGTGATGTCCGTTTGGCCAAGTTCATCAACCTCTACGGCTGCGAAATCGGCGATGAAACCAAGATCGGTGCTTTCGTCGAGGTTCAGAAGAATGCCCGGATCGGAAAGCGCTGCAAGATTTCCAGCCACACCTTTATCTGTGAAGGCGTGACGATTGAAGACAATGTCTTCATCGGGCACAGCGTCGTGTTCATAAACGACTCGTACCCACGAGCAACAACTTCGGAGGGAGTATTGCAGACCGAAGCCGATTGGAAGGTAGAGCGCACTCTCGTCAGAAGGGGAGCATCCATCGGATCCGGCAGCACGATCTTATCGAACATCACGATTGGCGAAAATGCGATCGTCGGGGCAGGAAGCGTAGTCACTCGCGACGTTCCTCCTAATGCCATCGTTGCCGGAAACCCAGCCCGCCTTTTCCGATATATCGGAGAACAATCGAGGACAGCATGAACAGAGCAACCGACCCAATTCCGTTTCTTGATCTGATAACTCCCCACAAAGAACTCGAAGAGGACCTAATCGCGGTGTTTCGGAAAGCACTCAGCACTGCAAGCTTCGTTGGCGGAGCTATGGTTGAGGAGTTCGAGGAGAATTATGCGAAGTTCTGCGGAACAAAATACTGTGTTGGGGTGAGCAGCGGCACGGACGCATTGCGTTTCGCCTTAATCGCCTCTGGTGTGAGGCCCGGAGAGATCGTCGTCACCGTCCCGAACACATTCATCGCGACTACGGAGGCCATTACTCAGGCCGGGGCCCATCCGGAGTTCGTGGACATTGACGAACGGACCTACAACATGGATCCAGCGAAGCTGCAGGAGTATCTGGAGAATCAGTGCACGCTGGACATCAATACAGGCAGGCTGATCAGCCGGAGGTCTCGAAAGCCGGTGTCGACGATTGTGCCAGTGCATCTCTACGGTCAGATGGCCCACATGGATCCGATGCTGGAGTTAGCAGAGCGATACAACCTTATGGTCATCGAAGATGCCTGCCAGGCGCATGGCGCAGAGTACTTCTCCTGCAAGAAGGACCAGTGGATGAAGGCCGGGTCCATGGGCCGTGCTGCAGCCTTCAGCTTCTATCCCGGTAAAAACCTCGGCGCGTGCGGAGAAGCTGGGGCGGTCACAACGAATGATGCAGATCTGGCACTCAAGGTGAAAATGCTACGCGATCATGGGCGGGTTAAGAAGTACTACCACGATGTAGAAGGGTATAACGGCAGGTTGGACGCAATTCAGGCGGCCATCATGCGCGCGAAGCTGGATCGTCTCGCAGCGTGGAACTTCCAGCGTCGCGACCGCGCCGCTGAGTACCGCCGGCTGTTTAACGCTGCAGATTGTGGTGTCAATCCACCCTATGAACCTTCGTGGTCGAAGTCCGTGTATCACCTGTACGTTATTCGTGTGGAGGATCGCCAAGCTCTAATGGAGCAATTGAGACGGGCCGGAATCG
Organism: Terriglobia bacterium; assembly: GCA_032252755.1. NCBI lineage: Bacteria > Pseudomonadati > Acidobacteriota > Terriglobia > Terriglobia bacterium. Next base: position 41,911 of record JAVUPY010000093.1, on the reverse strand, counting down.
GCACGGGAATTCATTATCCGATTCCCCTCCATCTGCAAAAAGCGTACGTATTCCTGAATTATTGTGAAGGTGATTTTCCAATTACGGAAAGGACCGCGGCGGAGATCCTGTCCCTCCCAATGTTTCCGCAACTGACGCCTGCCCAGCAGGCAAGGGTCACAGAAGAGGTCGCTCGCTTTTCGCAAGTGGAACTGACAGAGTAGACAAGCGAGGTGGGATCTTACACGCGCCCCGCTGGTACTCGCGTGTCAATGTCTGGTCTAATTCCTGCCATTGCATGAGGCTCTCCTACAAAGACTCGCCCCGCGGTGCCTAATACAGCGGTAAACATTACCCATGCGTTACGTTCTAATCACACCAGTACGCGATGAGGGGCCATTCATCGAACTGACCATGAAATCGGTGGTGGCGCAAACTGTCCGGCCGCTCAAATGGGTGATCGTCAGTGACGGTTCAACCGATGGAACAGACGATATTGTGGGCAAGTATGCCTCAGAAAACCCCTGGATTGAGTTGATCCGGATGCCAGAGCGACGGGAGCGGCATTTCGCAGGGAAGGTGTACGCCTTCAAGGCGGGATACGCCAAGGTGCGAGGAATGAAATACGACGCGATCGGTAGCCTCGACGGCGATGTTTCATTTGACAAAGGTTTTTTTGCATTTCTGCTTCAAAAGCTCGCAGAGGATAGCGGCCTGGGTTTGGTCGGTACGGCATACATTGAAGGTTCCAACGAAGCTTACGATTATATGTTTTCGAGTGCCGACGATGTCCCCGGAGTGTGCCAACTGTTTCGGCGGGAATGCTTCGAAGAAGTCGGTGGATACACTCCGCTCAAGGAGGGCGGCATCGACTATGTCGCCCTCATAACTGCAAGAATGAAAGGATGGAGGACTCGGGCTTTCACTGACAAAGTGTGCATCCACCACGGTACGGCGCAGCGCAATCGTTTTTCTGCGCGATTCAAACTTGGCATGAAGGACTATGCCTTAGGGAACGGTCCGCTTTGGGAACTCTTTAGGACTCTTTATCAGATGACGCGAAGGCCATTTGTTTTACGCGGATTTCTGCTAGGCGCCGGTTATTTCTGGGCCTTTGCAAGCCGCCGGGAAAGGCCGATATCTCAAGACATGTCGACTTTTATCAGGCTAGAACATACCCGGAGGTTAAGAAGGACGCTCGTCAGATTCATTCCCAAGGCCTTTGCGGCACTTTGAGAAGAGAGATGTATTGGCAGTGCGAAGGAAGCTTGTAATTCCTCGAGCACAGCCGAAGCCATTCAGGAGGATCGCAGTTACCGTGAAGAACGAGGCTACATTGGCATTACCAGCCGAGAGGCCTTTCGGAAATAAGACTGCTTTGCGATCCGGGAAACTCATTATTGATGCCGATGATTGGGGCCGGGACCAAGAGACAACCACTCGAATCCTAAGCTGTGTGGCTCAGGGAAGTGTCTCTTCAGTCAGTGCAATGGTTTTCATGCAGGATTCCGAACGTGCTGCGGCGATCGCTAGGGAGCGAGAAATTGACGCTGGCCTGCATTTGAACTTTACTACCGCGTTCTCGGCGGCGAACTGCTCCGCCCAGCTCGTCCAGCATCAGCAAAGAATCGCCCGGTGTCTTTGGCGCTATCGTCTAGCCCAAGCTCTTTTTCACCCAACGCTGATGCGCTCGTTCGAATATGCGGTTTCGGCGCAGCTCGAAGAGTTCTGTCGGCTTTATGGAAGAATGCCCAACCGGTTGGACGGTCATCATCACATGCACCTTTGTGCAAACGTTCTCGCGGGGCGATTGCTACCGCCCCTGACAGTAGTTCGGCGAAACTTTTCTTTCGAGGCCGGGGAAAAGTGCTTCGCCAACCGTCTCTATCGTCGGGTCGTTGACCGGATCTTGACGCGAAGGCATCGTCTCACTGATTTCTTCTTTTCGCTAGCTCCACTCAGTCCGCGCAGGCGTTTGCAGAGAATCTTCTGCTTAGCGCAGCAGTTTGTGGTGGAAGTAGAGACACACCCTGCCAATCCCGTCGAATACCAGTTCTTATCTAGCCGTGAAATTTGCAGTTTGGCAGAAGATGTTCGTATCGCCCGTGGGTTCGCATTCTGAGTTAGCCAGGTCGATTTTCGTCTAGCGTAGGGCAGTACGGCGCCTGCTATGGAGAAAATCATGGATATGGGCCGAAATCACATCAGTGTGTGTATTTGCACTTTCCGACGACCCAAACTACTCCAACGGCTGTTACATGAGGTTATAAAGCAGGAAACGGACGGGCTGTTCACACATTCGGTCGTGGTTGCCGATAATGATGGTTCGCGATCCGCCGAGAGCGTGGTGTCGGAAATCGCTGCGACGTCCGAGATCCCGATCATGTACTGCGTGGAGCCTCGGCAGAACATCTCCCTGACGCGAAACAGGGCCATCGCAAATGCCACCGGCGATTTTATTGCGTTCATCGACGATGACGAGTTTCCCGCGGACCGCTGGCTGTTGACCTTGTTCGAAGCATACCTTAAATACGGCGTCGACGGCGTGCTCGGACCTGTCAAGTGCCACTTCGACGAGAAGCCGCCACGATGGGTTATCAAGGGGAAATTCTACGAGCGGCCTACTTATCCGACAGGGTTCGTGATTGACTGGACTAAAGGAAGGACGGGGAACGTGTTGCTGAGGAGACAGATCCTCGAGGATGAGGAGGTGCCCTTCAGCCCAGAGTTCCACCGGGCAGGCGACCAAGATTTTTTCCGAAGAATGATTGCAAAAGGACACGTATTCATCTGGTGCAACGAGGCAGTTGCGTACGAGGTCGTTCCTCCCATACGTTGGACTCGCACTTTCATGTTAAAGAGAGCGTTACTCCGCGGGACAATTCGGATGCAACATCCGACGTCCCGAGGGCGCAAAGTCGCTAAGGCTCTCATAGCCGTGCCGATTTATGCAATTGCCATTCCATTTTCCATAGGGTTTGGTCACCACAGATTCATGTACCTCCTGATAAGACTCTGTGACCACCTAGCAAGTCTCTTGACTTTCGTTGGCATCAAGCCGATTAGAAGTCAGTTGATTACCGATTAGGTGTAGACATATGGCGGGAACAACGCCGTGCGACTCTATCGTCGGGCGGAACGATCGAATCCTCGTAACAGGGGCAACTGGCTTCATTGGATCCAGGCTTGTTGCGAACTTGTTCGATCGCGGATTTCGCAAGATCCGTTGCTTTGCGCGGCCATCCAGTGTAGCGGCGCGGATTCAGAGCCTCTCTGCATTCGCGGGGATCGGTAATGTTGAGGTGATGACCGGCAATCTGCTGTCGCGCGAGGACTGCATTACCGCCACCAGGGATGTGGCAGTCATTTTTCATCTTGCAGCCGGCCGAGGCGAAAAGTCGTTTCCCGATGCATTCATGAACACGGTTGTTACCACGCGGAATCTACTTGAAGCATGCATGCAGCACCAGTGCTTGAAGCGGTTTGTCAATGTCAGTTCCTTTGCGGTCTACACCAACAACAAGAAACCGCAGGGACGGATGCTAGACGAATCGTGCCCGGTGGAAACGCACCCTGCGATTCGCGGGGACGCTTACTGCTTCGCAAAAGTTAGACAGGATGAGATCGTCGCCGAGTACAGTAAGCAGTTTGGTATTCCGTGCGTCACGGTCAGGCCTGGAGTTGTTTACGGCCCGGGCAACGAAGCGATCCATGCCCGGGTTGGAATCGGCACCTTTGGGCTGTTCTTGCACCTCGGAGGATCAAATGCAATACCTCTGACTTACGTTGACAACTGCGCGGATGCAATTGCGCTTGTAGGTCTAAAGACCGATACGCAGGGGGAGGTTTTCAATATCGTAGACGACAATCTCCCTTCCAGCCGACAATTCCTGCGCCTCTACAAGCGCAACGTAAAACGGTTCAAGTCGGTTTATGTTCCACATTTCTTGAGCTACGCACTCTGCTATGGGTGGGAGCGCTATTCGGCATGGTCGATGGGGCAGTTGCCACCCCTCTTCAACCGGCACAGATGGTACGCCAATTGGAGCAAGACTCATTACAGCAACGCCAAGCTCAAGGGCATCGGTTGGAAACCAAAAGTGTCTACCTCCGAAGGACTAACAATCTACTTTAATGCCTGTCTTAACGGGGTTCGGAATGCTTAAAGTAGGCATCGTAGGATGCGGCAAGATTGCTGACGATCACTGCTCGCAGATCCAGAGGATCAAGGGATGTGAAATTGTGGGCGTCTGTGATCGGGAGTCGCTCATGGCGCGGCAACTTTCCGAGAGGTTCCCGGTCAAAGCATATTTTAGCGATTTGACGCAGATGCTCAGCCATGCTCAGCCTGATGTCATACACGTCTGCACGCCACCGCAGAGCCATTTTGCCATTGCCAAGAAGTCCATGGAAGCAGGATGTCATGTTTACGTCGAGAAGCCATTTGCGCTTTGCCTCGATGACGCTCGCACCCTTATTGGACTGGCCACGAGAAAAGGTCTGAAGATAACCGCCGGTCATGATGATCAATTCCGCCACGTAGCGCGGCGCATGAGGGCTCTTGTACAGCAAGGCTATCTGGGCGGCGGACCGGTGCACATGGAGAGCTGTTACTGTTATGAATTTGGTGGATCAGGCTACGCAAGGGCTCTACTCGACGATAAACAGCACTGGGTGCGAAGGCTTCCAGGAAAGCTGTTACACAACATCATCAGTCATGGTATCGCTAGAATTGCAGAGTTTCTGTCAAGTGACTCTCCTGAGGTAATCGCCCATGGTTTTACGAGCCCGGCTCTGAGGAGCAAGGGTGAACGCGAAATCATCGATGAACTCAGAGTGATCATCTCTGATGAAGAACGCGCCACGGCGTATTTTACTTTTTCTTCGCAGATGCGGCCGGCTCTCCATCAGTTCCGGATTTATGGCGAGAAGAATGGTCTGATTCTGGATCAGGATCAGGAGATCCTTATCAGGCTTCGTGGGAAGAGGTATACGAGCTACGCTGAGAAATTTATTCCTCCAATTAACTTTGCCAGGCAGTACCTCGGAAATCTTCGCACGAACCTGCGAACTTTTCTGGTGCGCGACTTCCATATGAAGTCGGGCATGAAGTATTTGATCGAATCATTCTACAGGTCAATCCTGGAGGATACTCCAGAACCGATTCCGTATCGTGAAATTCTTCTGACTGCCCAAATCATGGATGAGATATTCCGTCAGTTAGACATGAGACGATCCATGGGCGCAGTGCGGCTCGAGGATTCCATGACTTCTTTCTTGACGAGGTGAGCCTCAAGGAAAAGGGTTCGCTTTGGAGCGAACTAGGCATTCGCTGGACATGATTGGCTTGCCTCATCCAGAGTTACGAGCCACTTCCCTCCCCGCCGCTTTTCTGTGAATGGTCTGACACGCGCACTTCTGAACAGAATCGCCCCGGATTTATATGAGAATTCTGGCGCCGAGTAGCGGATCAAACGATCGTGCGCAAAATTATTAAGATTTGTGATCGGGAAATAAGAATTGAGGGGCGATTGCTGCACCTCGCTCGGCCTCATGGGGACGGGTACTGCTTCCTCGAGGATCCAGCGGCGGTGGTAGATGGTTTGCGGCAGTGTGGGACCCGAGTGGACCTCTTCTCGTTCGCTCAGAGGCTTCCCGAAACGAAGCCCATTTACCCGTATCCGATAGAGTGGGACAACTATGCCGTCTTGCCGATTTCTACCTTCGAGAATTGGTGGGGTCAGCAAATCGGCTTCAAAGCCCGGAACAAGGCCAGGCAAGCGGAAAAGAAAGGAGTCTCCTTACGCGAGGCGCCTTTCGACGAAGCACTGATCAAGGGAATCTGGAAAATCTACAACGAGTGCCCAATTCGGCAGAGACGTCGATTCCCCCACTACGGCAAAAGCATAGAGACGGTACATCGCGACGAAGCTACATTTCTCGACAGTAGCATTTTCATCGGCGCCTATTACGCCGAACAGCTTATTGGATTCGCCAAGATTGTGGTGGATGAGACTGGCACGCAGGCGGGTCTCATGAATATTGTCTCGATGGTCCGTCACCGCGACAAAGCTCCGCAGAACGCCTTGGTAGCACACGCAGTTCGGGCTTGCGCCAGCCGTGGCATTCAGTTTCTTGTGTATTCCAGGTTTGCTTATGGAAAGAAGCAGCACGATAGTCTAAGCGACTTCAAGGAGCGCAACGCCTTCAACCGTGTCGACGTTCCGCGCTATCACGTTCCCTTGACATCTCTGGGCTGGCTGGCGCTCCGCATGGGATTGCACCATCGTCTGACGCAGCGTATCCCCGAATCCTTGGCTGCCAAACTCCGAGATTTACGCGCGGCGTGGTACGTCAGGAAATATGGATCGATATCGGACGCGTTCTAGGGTCAAGTCTATGCCGGGAATTGTTGGACTTATTACAAAGTTAAGACGCGACGAGGCGGAGCGGCAACTGCTCGCGATGTTGGAGACACTCCGGCATGAACCGTTCTATACCACCGGAGTGTGGTGCGACGAATCATTGGGCGTGTACGTTGGATGGGTGGCTCGGAAGGGTTCGTTTTCAGACGGCATGCCTGTGAGCAATGAGACAGGCACCGCGGTCCTGATTTTTTCCGGGGAAGACCACCCAGAACTGGGAACGGTCGCCAGGCTGAAGGAGCGCGGCCATTCGGTCAGCGAAGAAGGTCCGTCTTATCTCGTGCATCTTTACGAAGAAGACTCGTCCTTTCCCGCAGGCTTAAACGGGTGGTTCCATGGACTCATTTTGGACCGGGCAAACAGTACAGCGCTACTTTTCAACGATCGGTTCGGAATGCACCGGCTTTACTACCACGAGTCGAAGAATACGTTCTATTTTGCCGCAGAAGCTAAAGCAATTCTCGCCCTTCGCCCTGAGTTGCGGAGGGTCGATCCCGAATGCCTGGGCGAGTTTGTCGCCCTTGGTTGCGTTTTGGAGAACCGAGCATTATTCGAAGGCATTTACGTGTTGCCCCCTGCTTCCACCTGGAACTTTCGAAATGGTTCGATCGAACAAAAAGCGGTTTACTTCGAACCGAAAGTGTGGGAAGAACAAGCTCCGCTGGAGCCCGAAGAATTCTATCTGCAACTGCGCGAAGTTTTCTCACAAAATCTGTCCAGGTACTTCAACGGCCGGCAGCGTGTGGGGATGTCGCTAACCGGGGGACTGGACACGCGTGCCATCATGGCTTGGCGCAGGCCGCGGCAAGACACGCTCCCCTGCTACACCTTTGGCGGCCCATACCGCGAATGCCGCGATGTGTCGGTGGGGCGGCAGGTTGCTCGCCTTTGCGGGCAGCGTCATGAAGTGATCCGGGCGGACGGGGAGTTTCTTTCTCGGTTTCCGCATTTCGCGGAGCGGACGGTGTACCTGACGGACGGCTGCGCGGACGTGAGTTGTTCGCCGGTGCTTCATATGTGCCAAGAAGCGCGTGGCATCGCCCCAGTCAGGATGACGGGAAATTACGGGGACCAGATCATTCGCCGCTTTCGTGCGTTTAAGCCCACAATGCCAACGGTGGACGTATTCCACCCTGAGCTGATCGCTCAAATTCGAGTCGCGCATACAGCATACGACAGAGTCGTGAACACGCATCCCCTGTCGTTTGCGGCCTTCCGCCAGGCACCGTGGCACCATTACGGTCTTCTGGCGCTAGAGCAGACGCAGCTCACTTTGCGCTCTCCGTTTCTGGATAATGATTTGGTTAGGACCTGCTTTCGAGCCCCGAAGGTCGCCATCCAAAATAATGACCTTCGCCTTCGGTTGATCGCCGATGGAAATTCCACCCTGCGGAAAATACGGACAGACATGGGAGTTGGAGGGGAGTACGAGGCGCTTCTTGGCGCCATTATGCGCCGCTTTCACGCGTTCACTTTTAAAGCGGAGTATGCATATGACAACGGCATGCCCCAATGGGTGGCCAAGATGGATCACGCATTCTTCCCCTTTCATCTTGAGCGTCTTTTCCTCGGCCGTCACAAGTATTACCATTTCCGCGTCTGGTACCGGGACGCTCTATCCGGTTACATTCGCGAAATCCTGCTTGATCCGCGAACTCTCTCCCGCCCCTACTGGCAAAAGAGTGTGCTCGAAGCAATGGTGCAGCATCACATCAAAGGAGACCGGAACTACACCAACGAGATTCACAGAGTGCTTTCGGTGGAATTGCTGCACCGCCTTTTTATCGATGGACATTGAGGGACGGGATGGCAGAAACGGCAGGATGTAGCCGTTCATGCCAAGTTACCGTTTCTTCGTGACTCATCGCTCGTCGCTGATCTATAGCCGGCCCCTAGTGACCTGTTCACTATATCCATGCACCCGTATCGCATAGTCGCTACCATCCTTTGTGCAATCAGTATCCCCGGTCTTTTCTACCTCAACCGGCACGGGGACTCGCAGGTGTTTAAAGCCCTTTGGATTCCGACAGCATGGTTGTTCGTGATCAGCTCGCGAGGAGTTTCTGCGTGGCTTAGATTACACCCGATGACCAAGGGAGACGCCGTAGCCAAGTCCTATGAAGACGGAAGCCCGATTGACATGTGGGTGTTCACCTTTCTGTTGGTGGCGGCTCTGGTCGTGCTCATCGCAAGAAGTGGCAGGGTAGGTTTATTGCTACGGAAGAATGGCTTGATCTTGTTGTATTTTTCGTTTTGTGCGGTGAGCATTGTCTGGTCGGACTACCCTTTCGTCGCCCTCAAGCGATGGGTCAAAGCACTCGGCGATCTGGGAATTGTCCTTATCATCCTGACCGAATCGGACCCGTTGGGAGCCCTGAAACGTGTCGTCACCCGAGTGGGTTTCCTCATCTTCCCCTTGTCGGTCTTGTTCATCGCGTGCTATCCCGGCGTCGGACGGATCCTAACGCAGAGCTGGACCCTCGAACCAACCGGTGTAGCTACCCAGAAGAACGCACTCGGCTTGGACTGTATGGTGTATGGGGTCTTCTTTCTGTGGATGATGCTGTCCGTTTATCGCGAGCGGCAGGATCCCAGTCGACATCGCCGCCTTCTGGCCCACGGAATGATCGTCATCATGATCATCTGGCTACTCGGCCAATGTCAGTCCATGACTTCTATAACTGGCCTTGTCGCGGCCGGGGGAGTGATGTGGTTAGCAAGCCGCCGTTCGCGGGGACCTGTTGTTGTGCACGCGTCCGTTATCGTGGTGCTTGGCATAGCCATAACCGCCCTCTTTTTCGATCCTGGGGGCAGCATGATCGGGGCCTTGGGGAAGGACCCGACAATTCACGGAAGGACGGAAATCTGGCGCTTGGTCCTGGGCCTGCACACGAACCCGTTGGTCGGAACGGGGTTCGAAAGCTTCTGGCTTGGGCCACGACTGAAGCAAATGTGGACGGCCATGCCCAATTTCTACATGAATGAAGCACACAACGGCTACCTCGAGCTCTATTTGAATTTAGGATGGGCAGGGATCTGCTTCATCGCTCTTTTGCTGGCGACTGGGTATAAGAGGGTCGTTTCCGGCATTCGGCGAAACCCGGGAAGGGCTTCATTATTTCTTGGTTTTTTTCTTTGCACGCTCTTCTATGCCTTTTCGGAAGCTGCCTTCAGGACGTTGACCATCTCCTGGGTTTTTCTGCTCCTCGTCATTGTGGGCGGCTCCCAAGCCGCGCTTTTCAGATGCACCCGGCCAACCCGGCTGGCTTATAAAACTAATACCAGCGAAGAGCCAGCGACCGAGTCGGCACTCAGTCCAGTCACATACCGAACGGCCAGATAGATCATCACATCGCTCCGTGCCACGCTTTCGTGCGGATATCGGGGCGAAATGCGCAGGAAGAAACCGTGAATCGCTTACGTGTTCTGCTGTTAGGGCCGGACTGCAATCCCGAGAAAGTCTGCATTCCTTTTGTCACGTATTCCCATGCGGCGGCGCTCGCCCGACTGCATGACGTCACGTTGGTTGCTAGAGAGACCGTCGAGGGCGCTCTCCGCCGCAGCAAGGCTCCTTTTCGCGCCATCGAGATCGTCCGAACTCCTCGGCTCGACCGCTCCTTTGATTGGTGTTTCCGAAGAATCTGCAGGTCCAACTACGACAGTCAGTTGAGGACCGCGTTGAGCTACCCCTTCTCCATTGCCTTTGAATGGCAAGCTTGGCGACAACTGCGGCACCGCATCTTTGCCGGCGAGTTCGATGTCGTACTGCGCTTGGTTCCGATGTCACCGGTGTTGCCCAGTCCTTTCGCTTTCTTCCTGCGCAAGGGGCCAATACCGTTTGTGATCGGGCCGCTCAATGGCGGCTTACCCTGGCCGACCGGTTTCACCCAACTCGACAGACAAAGGGAATGGATCGCAGGGCTGAGGAGCGCATACAAGTTCCTCCCTTTTGCCCGGTCTACTTATCGTCACGCGGCGGCCATCATAGCCGCTTCCTCTCAAACGTGTGCCGAGTTTTCTGCGTATCGCGACAAGCTGTTCTTTGTTCCAGAGCCGGGCATCGATAGCTCCGTCTGTTCCTCTGATTCGCGCAGTACTGCGCCCGAATCCAAACTCGAACTGATTTTTGTTGGTGGCCTGGTTCCCCGAAAGGCTTGTGATCTCGCGCTGCGCGCTGCCGCCCCACTATTACGGAGCGATGTGGCCCACTTTACAGTCATCGGCGACGGACCGGAGCGAAGCCGCCTTGAACAACTTGCACAATCCCTTGGGATTGAGAAGGCCGTCTCCTTCTGTGGCTGGATCCGTCATGAGGACGTCCTCAGTCGGATGCGATGTGCGCATGTGTTTGTGTTTCCCTCCCTTCGCGACAACGGCGCAGGGGTTGTGTTCGAAGCTCTCGCGACCGGCGCCGTACCTGTGGTCGTAGACTTCGGCGGGCCTGGAGATATCGTCCATCCCAAGGTGGGGTATAAAGTGCCTCTCACAAATGAAGGCGAGATGACGGCTCAGATACAAAAGATTCTAGCCAGTCTGGCTCAGGACCGGGACCTTCTTGACCGCTTACGACAAGAAGGCAAGTCGTATGCTCGTGAATGTCTAACTTGGGATGCGAAGGCTCAGCGTACAAGTCAGGTTCTTAATTGGGCTATGCGGCGGGGTCCGAAACCAGATCTTTCGCCGCCGAAGATCCTGCGCCTGCACAATGCGAGCTGATGCCAAAAAAGTTAGCCAGCACGCGGTCGCGACGGCGTACGCGGCGTCTGCTCGGCTCCCGCGGCTGCACCCTAAGAGACGACTCTGATACGACATAAAACATTAAGAATGATTCCTTTCGACGCGAGTGGTGCGTTTCGTACTAGGACTGAAAGCAGCGAATTGCGACGCCTCGCCGTTCAAGGTGCGGCCGCGACGTTATCCGCTGCGGCGCTGGCGCTCGCCGCACAGGTGGTCGGTACCGTGATCTTGGCCCGCCTGCTGACGTCCAACGATTTCGGCGTCGTGGCTATGGTCACCACCTTCAGCCTACTCCTCATGAGCTTCGGTCTAAACGGCTTTAACGAGGTTGTCATCCAACGCGAGGAGATCGATCGGTTTCAGGCTAGTAATCTTTTCTGGATCAACTCCGTGGTGGGATTGATCTTGGCCGTCGGGTTTGCCGCCTCAGGGTCTCTACTAGCACGATTCTACCGAAATCCACTTGTTGCGCATGTCGCGGTAGCACTGTCGGTGGCGATCTTCATTACTGCAGCCTCCACCATACACCTGGCTCTTTTGAAGCGAGCAATGCGATTCGCGACCGTGTCTGCCAATGACGTTGTTGGCCGTGCTGTGAACACCTTTGTGTCAATCCTTTTGGCTCTGAAAGGATGGGGATATTGGGCGCTGGTGGCGGGAATCGTCGCGCAGGGGATCAGCACAACACTTGGAGCCTGGTGGCTCTGCCGATGGATTCCGAGCTTGCCCCGGCGTGGAGTGGGCACGCGTGCGATGTTGAGATTCGCCGCAAACGTCTATGGTAGGTTCAGCGCGAACTATTTTGCGAGGAATTTTGACAATCTTCTGGTCGGCTGGCAATTCAACGCGGCGGCACTTGGGTTCTACAAAAAGGCTTATGACTTGTTCGCGCTTTCGGCCAGCCAGCTTACTGCGCCTCTCCACAATGTCGCCTTGGCGGCTCTGAGCCGGCTGACTCAGGACCCGGTTCGCTTCAAGCGACACCTCGCCAATTCTCTTGGGCTCGTCGCCTTCGTTGGCATGGCAGTAGGCGCGGATCTCACTTTGGTCGGCAAGGACCTGGTTCGCCTAGTGCTTGGACCAAACTGGTCGGAATCCGCAAGGATCTTCGAGTTATTCGGACCGGGAATCGGGATCATGCTGCTCTATAGTACTGTTGGCTGGATGCATCTTTCGATCGGGAAGCCGGGGCGCTGGCTTCGCTGGACACTAGTCGAATCGGCTGTGACGGCTTTGTTGTTTGTTATTGCGTTGCCCTGGGGGCCAGAAGGCATCGCGGTGGCCTGGAGCGTGTCCTATTGGACACTTACGATTCCAGCCTTTTGGTACGCTGGGCGGCCAATAGGGTTTGGCGTTTCGTCTTTGATCGCCGCCGTCTGGAGGTATGTTATCGCCTCCATCCTCGCGGGCCTCGCATGCGTTGCAATAATGCGGGGTATGCCGACCTCGACAGTCGCGAGAAGCGCTGCGGAAGCTCTGGTGTTGGTCATAGTCAAGTCTCTCGGGTATGCCATTTTTTATATCGGCGCTGTCATCCTGCTGCACAAAGGATGCGACCCACTGTTTCAAGTCGCCGGTCTCGTGCGGGAGTTGCTTCCTGGAACTCCGCACCGACCAACTCTGGCGAGGCTACCGGCGTCAGGAGGTGGGGTCAATGTCAGTTGACAGTGGCCGCAAGACCCAGCGGGGGGGCCGGAGACGAACCCGAACCCGATGATCCCGAACCGAAGCTCGAGCCGATATTTGGAGCCGCCCCGGAGAGCACTTGGGTTCCGGTGGAGTTCGAATAGAGCCACACCGGGTCTCCCGCTGAACACGATATAGAACTCGCCAAGGTAAGCGTGCTGGTTGAGTAATTGATGCTGGTGATCTGGGCCGTTGCTGATGATCCGACGCGAACACGGTCTGCTTGTACTTTGGCGTTGTCCGGTCCCCAGCCCGGCTGGAAGAAGCGTGCATCAGTAACGACCAGGGAAGATGACCCGCACCCGCTCGAAACAGTAGTAAGTGCGACCCCTGCTTCAATCGCGGGAGAGCCAGTCTGTAAACTCGCATCGGTGGGATAGTTAGCAAAATCGGGATTCTGGTTTTTCAGGGTATTGTAAGTGGCTTCTGTGGAGTATGGCGAGTTCCAATAACCGGAGTATCCGTCCGTGTAGGCAATATTCCCGTTGCTGAGTCCACCCTGACCAAAATAGATTGGCGTATAAGGTCCAGCAGCGGTGTTGTAACAGATGTTGTTGAGGGCCACACCATAGCCAGAATCGAAATTAGCGCACGGGCCAGTACTTCCACTGCCCAGTTTAGCTTCGGTGGCTACGGTGTTGTGGTAAACGTGGGCGTTGGGAACCGTGGCAGTGCCATCGGCATGATAGCCAATCCCGCCAAAGGAGCCGTCCAGACTGTAAACAAAATTGTGACGAGCGATCAGGGTATCTGCAACCTGTCCACCGCTGGCGCGTATCATCAAAAAATGACAGTTCCCCGCATCGTTAATGCAGTTCTGCTCGATATTGTTTTCGATTAGCGAGTATTGCAGTGTAGGCGCAGTGCCACCTATCACCTGTACGAAGTCGATGTGTTCGCCGCTAGTGGCGCCGTTCTGATCGTGGCAATAGTTATTTCGGACGACCACGTTGCTTCCACCGACATTAAAACAATCGCCCCCACCACCACTCACCTCATTGTGTTCCAATAAATTACGATCCCCGTAGACATTGAAGCCGCGACTGTTATTAGAACTAGAGGCAAATGTCACGGTGTTATAGCTGATGATATTGTCGGAACCCCCGCTGCCTTGACCAGAAGAGATATTGAATCCGGTCGTAACGAAGGTATTGTGGTCAATCTGATTATGGGTGCTTGCATTGTTCCCGGTGACGCCCCCGCCGGTAAAGTGGAAACCTGTGATGCGAATGTAACTGCGGCCAGAAATAGTTACACCGCCCGTGATGTTCACTGTATCTCCCGAGTTTGCCTGGAAGGTGATTAGTTTCCCAGCAGAGCCGCTGTTGGGCTGTGTCCATCCAGCATAAGAACCCGCATAGACCAAGCACGTGTCCCCAGCTACTGCCACCGCCGCACATCCCGAGATGGTGGTATAGCTGCCTCCGCCCGCAGCCTTGACCGTGTACGTAGTTGCCCGTGCTTGAAGGGCTACAACAATCAAGCTCAGCAACAGAAATGAGGGCAGAACAAACGACCGGTGACGCTGCACCGAACTTCCAAGGTATCTCTCGTGAGTCATTCCAGACTCTCCACGTTCAACGAGAACTTCTTGATCTTCAATTTTCGGATGGCAATGTGGACCCATATCTTTCATCGGGGGAAATCCTCAACCAACAAATTAGTCTAATCCCATTGGCCGATTGCGATGAGACACTGTTCGTAAGTGGGTCGGTCGCAATTAATTGATATTGAGCTTGTATTCTCCGCGGCATTCCATCGAGACCATAGATGTCGCAAGGGAAACTTCTTTCCGGCGGAAGGTCACAGACGATTGTGTTGTTGAATTTTGCAACACTCCCCAAAGCGGATTTTCAGTTCGGAATATTGGAAGAAACTTTGGAAGCAACTCACGGGCCAATCCGAAACTTCCGTCTGTGGTGAATCTTCATGCCTCGTCGGTAAATATCAATGTAGGAACTACAACGGCGCATGGACTTATTTCCTGGTTATTGGTTAGAAGCTAAAAGCCAGTCAGATTCAGGAAAGACCGAATACTTTTCTACCGCCGCTATTCCTCGTTGCTTGTCAACAAGACGCCACCCCGCACTCGGGGCGAAGCCTCATGCTTCGCGCACTTGGCGGACTCTGCAAACCAATCTAATGAGAATTCATCGTGAAAAGAAGAGCGCTTATTATCATTGAGAACTGCTCGTTTCCAGACGATATTCGCGTCTGGAACGAAGCCACTTCACTAAGTAATAACGACTATGAAGTTACGGTGCTGTGTCCCAAGAGCGAAGGCACAAGGGGAAAGCGATGGGATCAGAGTTACGAGGTCATAAACGGTATTCACGTGTACCGCTATCCGCAGCATGAAGGAAGAGGCGGGCATCTTCGTGAGTACGTTCACGCATTGTTCTGGCAGTTCGTCTATACCTTCCGGATCTACCTCCGCCACAGGTTTCACGTCATCCAAGGATGCAACCCACCCGATGACATCTTCCTAGTAGCACTTCCGTTCAAATTGTTCGGAATACCGTACATTTTCGATCACCACGACGCTTGCCCAGAGCTGTACCTGTCCATCTATCGAAAGCACGGAATATTTTACAAATTGCTGTGGTGGCTCGAGAAACTCAGTTACTCATACAGCGACGTCGTCATGTCCACCAACAATAGCTACAGGGAACTCGCGCTTGGTCGAGGCGGGAAAAAACCGGAAGACGTCTTCGTTGTTCGCAATGGCCCTGACTTGAACAGAGTCACTTCTGTCGCCCCCAACCACTCACTCAAGCACGGCAAGCGTTATTTGGTCGCATACGTCGGGACTATGGGCGTGCAGGAAGGCGTGGAGATTCTGCTGGATGCGGCACTGCATCTCAAGAAAGCCGGCCGTGACGACATACATTTCACTTGCGTCGGTGGTGGCTCACAACTCGAGCGACTTCGAACCCTAGTCACTCACAACGGTTTGGAAGGCACAGTCAATTTCACGGGACCGATCCCAGACGAAGACCTGATGGAGATTCTCTCGACATCGGATGTTTGCGTTAATCCCGATACCCCGTGCTCCATGAACGACATCTCCACGATGATAAAGATCATAGAGTATATGGCTCTAGGTAAACCCATAGTTCAATTCGACTTGAGAGAGGGACGGTTTAGTGCGGGCGACGCATCGCTGTACGCCGACAGCGCGACCGGTGTCCCCGATTTCGCTGCGAAGATTGCATGGTTGCTTGACAGACCGGATGAGCGCGCCAGGATGGGGCAGTCTGGTCGAAAACGAGTTGAACTGGAACTAGCGTGGAAATACTCCGTTGAGCAACTGTTAGCAGCATATGATCGGGCATTTTGCAAGGCGGCTCATAAGGGGGCCGAGGAACTGCGTCACGGCTGGACACCAAAGCCTGTGAAGTAGGTATCCAACATTTGCTCGCTGAAGGTTAATCACTTACCTGCATCGAATACCAGCTTCATATCTTGAGTTGCTGCTAATCCCCGTTCTTTGCCCGAAAGTGACCTGTCTACCAAGTTTACAGAGCGTGACGGGTGTTCTGCGATCGACTTCGGTAGGGAGAGGAACAAAATGAAGATCAGTATTTTCGGTCTAGGTTATGTGGGTACTGTATCGGCCGGTTGTTTCGCTTCCCGAGGGCACACCGTCATTGGCGTCGATCCAATCAGTATGAAAGTCGACCTGATTAACGATGGTCAATCTCCAATTATCGAAGCCGAAATCGGGGATATCGTAGCCGCGGCACGGACTGCTGGTCGGTTACGCGCCACGACCGACGTAGGTGAAGCGATCCGAGCGACAGATCTTTCATTTGTGTGTGTGGGAACTCCCAGTAAAGAAAATGGTGACTTGGACCTGCGCTACGTGGAACGTGTAGCTACCCAGATCGGGCAAGCATTGGCGAGCAAGTCGACTTTCCACCTGGTTGTTGTTCGGAGCACTATCGTGCCGGGGACGATGCAAACACTCGTGATTCCCACGTTAGAAAAGTTCTCTGGAAAGAGAGTGGGCAACAACTTCGGCATTTGTCATAATCCCGAATTCTTGAGGGAAGGCTCGTCAGTGAGAGATTTCAATTTTCCACCCAAGACTGTCATCGGAGAATTGGACTCGGCCAGCGGTGACATTTTGGCAGCACTCTATGAAGGATTTCCCGCCCCCCTCATCCGAACTGATTTGAGTACTGCGGAGATGGTCAAGTACGTCGACAATACCTGGCACGCGCTAAAGATTGGTTTTGCCAATGAAATTGGCAACATATGCAAATCTTTAAATGTCGACGCCTACAAAGTGATGGACATTTTCTGCCAAGACAAGAAACTCAACATTTCTGCCACTTACCTGGAGCCTGGCTTTGCGTTTGGCGGTTCCTGTTTGCCAAAGGATTTGCGAGCTCTCACTTATGGCGCAAAGCTTCATGACTTGGAACTTCCAATACTCACGTCAATACTGGCCAGCAATGATAAGCAGATACGTCGGGGCTTACAGATAATAATCAAGAAGGAATACAAGCGAGTTGGGTTCTTAGGCTTCAGTTTCAAAGCGGGCACTGACGACTTGCGTGAAAGTCCCTTGATCGAACTGATTGAAAATCTCATAGGAAAAGGCTACGACCTTCGTATTTACGATAAAAACGTAAGAGTGGCGAGCCTCGTTGGTGCGAATCGAGATTTTATTTTCACAAGAATTCCTCATATCTCGAAACTGATGGTAGATAGTATCGACGCTGTCTTGGATCACGCGCAGACAATAGTTGTCGGCAATAGGGATCCAGAGTTCTGCAATATAACTGACCGTCTGCACGATGGGCAGATGTTAGTGGATTTCGTTCACATCAATAATGGCAGAAGCGCAAACGGCAGATACGAAGGAATATGTTGGTGAGTATGTGAGTGCAAGCGGCGCGATCTCCGGATACTCCAGCGGGACGCGGAGAGCGGAAAGAGAGCTCCTCAGTTTATCGCAAATTCAGGAGACGTTATGAACGTAATGGGTCAGCATTCTCCCCGAACCGCCGCTGGGAGGCCCGAGATGAGTTTCACCGTATACCGTACGGATCCCATAAAGGATCCTCGCTGGGGGGAGTTCATTTCGCGTCATCCGAATGCCTCGATCTTTCACTCTCCCCAATGGTTGTGTGCACTGCAACGGACCTATTCATTCCAACCCATCGTGTTCACAACATCTCCCCCGGGATATCCTCTCTCCAATGGAATCGTGTTCGCATCGCTGTCATCCTGGATGATGGGCAAACGGTTGGTGTCAATGCCATTTTCGGACTTCTGCGAGCCGCTTGTTAACAATCCTGACGAATTGGCTGGCATTCTAGATGGCGTGTGCAGGATTGCTCCGGATGTCAAATATGTCGAACTCCGTCCGACGAGCGATATCCTTGTAAGGTCGGCAGCGTTTGCACCTGTTCAGCAATTCTATGTGCATTCGATCGATCTTAAGCCCAGCCTTGGTGAACTCCTGGCAGCGTGCGACAAACGCTGCATCCAGCAGCGAATCAAACGAGCAGAGCGTGAACAATTGACCTACAAGGAAGGCCGCTCGGAAGCCGATCTGGCTAGCTTCTACACTCTGATGATCTTGACACGCCAACGACACCAACTCCCCCCTCAACCGTTCGAGTGGTTCCGGAACCTGCTGAATGCTGTTCACGACGATCTAACCATTCACCTCGTCAGCAAGGGAGATCGCAGTATCGCAGGATTGCTCACCTTGAAATTCGGTGCGACGCTTTACTGTAAGTATTCGTGTTCGGATCACGATTATTGCAATCTCGCTGGCGGTCAACTGGTGTTCTGGAATGCTATCTGCAGCGCCAAAGCGGCAGGTCTTTCGAGATTCGATTTTGGCCGGACCGAAAAGGACAACACCGGTCTAATCACTTTCCGACTGCGCTGGGGAGCAAAGCAGAGGGAGATTCAGTATTGGCGTAATCCGCCTCTGCCGATAGCTACCGATACTGGCTGGAAGATGACAGTCGCAAAGGAAGTGTTCTCTCATTTGCCGGGCCCACTGCTGCAAGCAGCCGGCAGGCTTCTCTACCGACACTTCGCATAGATATTATGCATACTAAATACTGTCTCTGGACGCCAGCGTGCCGGAGAATGATGCATGTTGCAGACCCTGCTTGATTACTACCGTCTCCCCGAGATTTCGGTCGAGTGTTACTCGCCGAATGATCTCCGCAACGAGCCCGGGTTCTTCAGCTTCAACGGAATCAAATGCTTCGGAAGATGCAGCGTCCCCGTCGCTCGTACTGCGCGAGGAGTTTTGTCCGACTGCGGACACAAAGTTCGAACCACGGCAGGAATGCTCGAAATGCCCTTCGATGCGGACGAGGTTCCAAACAACTTCCGTCGCGAGTGCTATCTCATCCAGCAAAAGAGATTCTGCGGCGCAGGCTCTCACTTTTCTCGCAGGCTGTACTACTCAGTACGATCGTTACTTCCTGCGAAACTGAGGCAGAAACTTCAGCAAGCACACGCCTTAGGATGGCAAAAGATTGCATTTCCAGGTTGGCCGGTAGATCTCAGTCTGGATTTATGTTTGGAACAGATTCTTCTTCTAGTGATGGCATCGCTGGGCGTAGATCGCTTGCCATTCATTTGGTTTTGGCCGGACGGTTGCAGGTCTGCTGCAATAATGACTCACGACGTTGAAACGGCTGCCGGGCGAGATTTTTGCAGTCAGTTGATGGACTTAGATGAGTCGTACGGATTGCGCGGTTCCTTCCAACTCGTGCCGGAACAACGCTATGACATTACAGAAGAATTCCTGACTGAGATTCGGCAACGTGGGTTTGAGATTAACATCCACGATCTTAACCATGACGGACGACTATTTCTCCAGCGAAAGGAGTTCCTTCGCCGCGCAGTCAGAATCAACGAGTTCGGTAGGCACTTCGGCGCGCTCGGATTCCGTTCGGCTGTTCTTTACAGAAACATGGATTGGTTCGAGGAGCTTGAGTTTCTCTATGACATGTCCGTGCCGAATACCGCCCCTTTGGACCCGCAGCGTGGTGGCTGCTGTACGGTAATGCCCTACTCCATCGGCCGTTTGGTCGAACTGCCATTGACGACCATTCAGGATTACTCCTTATTCCACGTGCTGGGAAGTTTCTCGACCGCTCTGTGGGAGCAGCAAATCGCAGCGGTGATGACTCATAACGGACTGCTAAGTTTCATTGTCCATCCTGATTACCTGCTGGAGGATCGGGCGCGAAACACCTATCGTCACTTGCTGCACCGCCTCTGCGAATGCGCAGTGAAAGAGGGTGCTTGGCTCACCCTGCCGCGCGAGATTGCGCAATGGTGGAAACAGCGGGAAACACTGACCCTGGTCAGGACTGCGGGAGCTTGGGGGATCCGTGGAGATGGTGCCGAGCGCGCCAGTGTAGCGTGGGCCGTGGCGCAGGAGGGACACCTACTCTATGAACTGCAAGAGGCCACGCAATTTGTTTGTTGAGGTCACGACGACACTGGAAGGCGAGGTCGCGTTCTCGGCGAGATAACCAGGATGAATTGGCGCACTCGCTTCAACCTTATTCCCCGAAACAATTGGGACTATGGCTTCAAAGACCTAGTCGGCACCGTGCGTGGCGGACGCGATAGCACCACGCACACGCCGAATGTGGAAACCGTCTTCGAACAGAATCCCATTTGGACCAGGTCAGGCAGGGCTTCGCTCTACGCAATTCTCAAATGCCTGGAGCTGCCGGCGCCCGCAAAAGTGGGAGTTCCATTATTTTGCTGCTCGGTCGTTTTTGATGCCATTCGTCGTGCCGGACTTTCCCCCAGATTTATCGACTCAAATGCCAGCGACTGTAACATTTCGGTCGCCGATCTCCGCACAAAGCGCGCCGACATTGCAGCGGTAATTGCAGTGCACATGTTCGGCCAGCCGTGCGATATCGACGCGATCGTTGCTGCCGCTGAGGGTCTGCCAGTGATTGAAGACTGCGCACAATCACTTTTCAGCACCTATAAAGGAAAACAAACAGGATTACTTTCAACCGCCTCGTTCTTCTCTTTTCGCTGCGGCAAATATATTTCCGCCGGTGAAGGGAGCGCCATTATCTGCAAAGACGTGGAATTCCGCAAGAAGGTCGAACGAATAGTAAGCTCCTTCGAGAGCTGGCCTGCCTGGAAACTGCTGACCGACTCGCTCCTGACCTTTGGTAAGGCAACCTTATACAAGCGTCCGTGGTACGGAGTCATTGGCTACCCTGTCGGCATGCAACTTGATAAGCGCATGAATCTGACAGCCAAGAACGGTTTTAATACAGGCAAGATCGCACCGACTCACCTTGCTCTTATCAATGCTCGCATTACGCACTTTCGGAAGAACATCGATATTCAGAGAGAACACGCTCAAATGCTTCTCCGTTCTGTGATGTCTGGGAGGTTTCACTTGCCGTCCGAAGGCAAAGACTCGTCTAGCAATTGGTTCCAGTTTGCTCTCAGGTTTTAC
The DNA here is from genome assembly GCA_032252755.1 of Terriglobia bacterium. NCBI lineage: Bacteria > Pseudomonadati > Acidobacteriota > Terriglobia > Terriglobia bacterium. The sequence continues at coordinate 20,602 of JAVUPY010000093.1, read as the reverse complement.
AACACGCAGCAACGAGACGCTATGGCTGACTATCTGTTAAGCAGGGGCATCGACTGCGCCAAATACCTCGACAACATCGTCGCTGAAGCTCGTGCACTGTATGGTTATCGTGGAGACTGCCCGAATGCAGAACTGCTTTCCAAAACCGTTCTGCTTGTGCCAATTCATTACAACCTGAACACTCGCGACATCGAGCATATTGCGCGCTGCATAAATGAAGGCTCCCAGAAAATCTAAATTTGAACAAACGCAGGAAGAACGGATGGACGCGATGAATCATCTGAAGACATCAACGATGGATCATAGAGGATGCCAGGTGTTCAGATTGGACCAGTTGGCTGAAAGAGAAAGAAACGCAGAGGCCGCCAAGTGCTCCGTCGCTCAGCGCGTGAGACTGGTGCTTAGAAGGAGTTTTACTCCTTCCGCCAAGAGGAAAATCAAGGAGTACCTCAACACAGTGGCGGTCGCATATTCGAGAGTGACCGGGAAAATGGAAGAACAATCTCCTGCCGTAACGGATTTGAAGCGGATCGAATTGAATCCGGGAGATAAGGTCCTTGTCAGGTCCACAAACCAAATCCAGGCTACGCTCAATTGCTGGAACGAGTTGAAAGGGTGCAGTTTCCTCCCAGAGATGTGGAAGTACTGCGGCACGACACAAATAGTGCTCAAGCCGGTGAAAAGGTTCGTCGATGAGCGTGACTGCCGAGTGAAAAAGGTGAAAGGGATTTGCCTTTTGGAAGGCGTTATGTGCCAAGGCTTTGAGTTGTACGGAGCATGTGATCGTGCCTGTTTTTATTTCTGGAGAGAAGAGTGGTTGGAAAAGCTTAATCAGTAAAAAGTGCCAGCATCTAGCTGTTCGAATCTAATATCGTGATCTGATACGCAGCCGATCTAAATGGCGCGGTAGCCAAGTGGTAAGGCAAAGGTTCGCAAAACCTTAATCGTCGGTTCGATTCCGGCCCGCGCCTCCAGAACCCACTTGATCCATCACCCTCTATTTTCTGCGTCAAGAATCGAGATCAGATGGATATTCCTGGCCGATCTCGTCAGCGGCGGAACCCATCTCCGGCCGATCGAGGTTGAATAGTGCGTGATATAGTCCGCCAATTCGATTCCAAGACCTCTGTGACTCGCAGACATCTGATGTTCGCATCGTTGTTTGCAGCAGCGATTGTCCTCTGGATGGATACGCTCGTTGCCCTGCTCGAACTTTCTGCGCAGGAATCAGAAAATACTCACGCCATACTCGTGATCCCAATCGCAATATCATTGATCTGGTTGAATAGGGGAAAAATATTTCGAGATGTCTCATTAGGGCTTGTGAGTGGTCCAATTCTCCTCGCCTCTGGCATAGCTCTCAGAATCTTGTGCAGTTTCTTCCAAGCCTCAATTGGCATTGAGAATAGTCTCAGTATTTCAATACTCTCACTTGTCTTGGTATGTATTGGGGTATTCGCGCTCGCCTATGGTACTCGAGCCGTGGCCGCCGCGCAGTTTCCTCTTGTCATGTTAGGGTTTATAGTTCCGTTCCCCTCTTACGTCGTGAGATGGATAAATCTTGGACTTCAATATGGGTCGACGGTAGCTGTCGATTGGCTCTTATATCTAGCAGGTGTTCCTTTTCATCGCGACGGATTCGTCATCCTCCTTCCCCTCCGCTCGATTGAGATTGCTGAGCAGTGCAGCGGGATCCGGGCGGCGATTATTCTTTTCATCCTGAGCATGGTGGTAGCTCATCTGTACCTGCGCACCATGGTCCTCCGCACACTCCTCGTAGCAGCATCCGTTCCGATCTCAATCATTAAGAACGGCCTGAGAATCCTCGCCCTTTGTTTGCTGAGTAACTACGCAGATCCCGAAATTCTGGAAAGCGAATTTCATCGTCATAGCGGAATGGTCTTTTTTGCAATTTCCATAATGGCACTGTACTTTTCGACTCTTGTCCTGAAGTGGATCGAAAAGAGGAAACAGCAACGGTCCAGTGCGAGCCAACGACGCATCGATCATTCTCCTGCTTGTGTCTAACGGGTCCTCCCTCAGAGGTAGGACCCTGCTTCAGCCTCTCCCCCCGGTAGGGCCCTGCCTCCAATCCACTCTGCAACTCCTCGTTGCAGGTGCTGTAAAACGAATGGGAATGGCACAAGGTCATTTCCACCAAACAAAGCCTTCGCCTCGCCGCCTGGAATTGCTGATGATGGGCAGTTTTGGGCGCCATGTGCGAAGAAACTGCAGTCCAGAAGGGGGGAACACCTTATGTTCTCCACTCCAAAGCTAAGACTGTTGATTGTGGCCGCCTTTATCTGCTTGGGACTGTCGGCAATGGCCGATACGATCAATATCGCCGTCAATACCGGCTCAGGCTCAAGCTACAGACTCGTGACTGGCTCCATCACCACGGGTAGTGGGACGGTAACAATCTCAATAACAAACGCCTTGAGCAATGCCGATGTCATCAGCATTGCCCAAAACATTAGCGCAATCTACCTCCGGGTAGATGGATATGGAGGGGGCGCCGCGTTGGACTCGAGCAGCAGTTATGACTCGATCAACCTGTTCAATCACGTGGGTAAATCTTCAGGGGCACAGAATCCCACGCCTTGGATTGTGCAGAACAACGTAAATGGCTGGTTCGGCGTATGCACTATATGTGTCATCGGCCCCCAGCCAGGCCCCGACTGGACCATCATTGGCGGAACCGTTCCATATGGCGGCACAGCACCGTACCTTCACGCCAACAGTTCCTTGAATAACAATGATCCCCATAATCCATTCTTATCCGGTGTTGTAGAGTTCACACTGACGGTCCCAGGTGTCACGGCTGATTCCGACATCTTGGGCTATTACATTCAGTTTGGCACTACACCTTCCCCGCCTACGACTGTTCCGGACAGCAGTTCCTACTCATTGTTGCTACTGAGTGGACTTGCCCTTGCCGGTACGATCGTAAGGAAGGTGCGGCAACCGTGAACCTTTGGTCGGGAGGCTGCAGCCGCCTCCCGACCTTTTCCTCGCCCTAGTCGCAGAAGCTAGTTCTCTCTACTGCGGTATCGCTGCCACCGCCTCATTCGAATAGCCGCTCTCCGCTGAATTTGTTCCGACCGCCGTCACCACGTAGTAATACGTTGCTCCGCTTACGACACTGGAATCGACATAGGAAGTGAGCGCCTGCAACCCCGAGATTCTGCTGTAAGGCCCGCCAGTCTGGCCTCCGCGATACACGTAATATCCCTGCACAGAAGTAGAGCTTTCCATCCAAGACAGGCTGACGCTGTGAGGGGTCGTCGTTTGCACGCCCGTGCCAGACAATCCGACGGCATTCGGGGACGTCGAGGCGTTGCTGACGAACGAAACTGATCCAGTGGAGGTTCCAGACGCAGTCGGGGTGAACGTAATCGTAAATCCCGAACTCTGGCCAGACGCAATTGTCTTCGGGAATGTGATTCCGCTCAAGGAAAACCATGTCCCGTTCAGACTTGCCGACGAAATAGTGATGTCGGTTGAACTGGCGGTCAAGGTTCCGCTCAGGGATTTGCTCTGCCCCGTGTTTACGCTCCCGAAGCTGAGAGTCGAGGGACTCGCTGTGAGTTGTCCCGCGGCGACTCCGGTCCCGGAGAGCACGATCGACAAGGTCGGGTTCGATGCGTCCGACACAAGTGTCAGGCTGCCATTGGACGCCCCGCCGGTCTGCGGTTTGTATGTGACTGTATAGGTCAACGTCTGTCCGGCAGATAAAGTTAGAGGAACATCGATTCCTGCGACACTGTAGCCGGAACCACCAACGGTCGCCTTCGAAATGGTCACGCTCGACGTCCCCGAGTTGGTAACATATGCGGTTTTTGTCGTGGTGGCGCCCACAATAACGTTGCCGAACGAGACCGTGTTCGGATTCGCGGTTATTGTCGAGGGAGAGGGGCTTCCGTTCGAGGATGAATTCTGAGAAGTACCTCCACAACCAGTCAGAACGACCGCAAGAAACAATGCCGCCCCGAATATGAATATCTCGGGGCGGGACCCTGAAACTAGAACACTTCGATTCAAACGCAAGACTTGCCTCCGCCCGCTCTTATGGGCTGGGTACCACTGCCTGGACTTGATTGGAATAGCCGCTCTCGGCACCACTCGTCCCGACTGCGGTCACCACGTAGTAGTAAGTGGATCCCGATTGGACCGTACTATCGGTGTAGGTCGTGTTGGCGTCGAGAGAATAGATTTGCGTATATGGCCCACCGGATGTCGTTCCCCGGTATACGTTGTAGCCTGCCACCGTCGAAGTATCCGCCGCCCAGGAGAGAGTCACCAAGTGCTGCGGCGGAGCCGCACCTGAACCGCTCAACGCAATCGCCGACGATGTCGATACGCTAGTGGTGAATGTGAGATTTGCAGAAGCCGTACCGGTTGCAGTGGGTGCAAAAACCACGCTGAATGGTACCGTCTGACCGGCAGCAATCGTGATCGGGAATGCGATTCCGGATAAGGTGAATTCAGAATCCGTTGAAGACGCTGAGGAAACGGTTACACTTGCTCCGCTCGCGGTCAGTGAAGCCGATTGCGTTCCGCTTGTTCCGACCACGACGCTTCCGAAGCTCAGGGATGTGGGGCTGGCACTCAATTGCCCCGCTGAAGTTCCAGAACCGGAAAGTGCAATGGGCGGCACCGACACTGTCGACGAGAGCGTGACCGAACCAGTTGATGTTCCGGTCACCGTCGGTGCGAACGAAATAGAAAACGTTGCGGACTGTCCCGCCGACAGCGTGAATGGGGTGTTCAGCCCGCTGACGCTAAAACCGCTTCCCGTCACTGCCACCTGTGAAATACTGGCGCTCGATCCGCCCGTGTTCGATACATAGGCACTTTGTGTCTGCGTCGTCCCCACTTGCACATTGCCGAAGGTTACGCTGGTAGGGCTGACAGTCAATGCAGCAGGAGAGACTCCCGAGCCGGTAAGGCCAACACTGAGACTCGGATTCGATGCATTGCTGTTGACGGTGAGATTACCGGTTGCCGTGCCGGTTGCAGTGGGGCTGAAAGTGACACTCAGTGATGTCGACTGTCCCGCCGCCAGCGTCAGCGGCAGGGTGGGTTGTGTAACTGCAAATCCGGTGCCGGTCACACTGACCTGGCTGATCGTGCCGCTCGAGCCTCCCGCGTTGGTAATCTGGACTGTTTTGGTTGCGGTTGTCGAGGTTGTCACCGAGCCGAAATCAACGCTCGAAGGAGATGCGCTCAACGTTGCGGAGGAGACGCCAGAGCCAGTAAGTCCGACACTGAGGCTTGGATCGGATGCGTTACTGTTGATGTTGAGGCTGCCGGTGGTGGTTCCTGTGGACGTGGGACTGAATTTGACGCTAAACGTGGTCGACTGGCCCGGCCCCAGATTGAGAGGAAGAGCGACGGCGCCTACGGAGAAACCTGTCCCGCTGGTGGCGACTTGATTGATCGTCGTTGTAGATCCGCCTGAGTTTGTAACCTGCACAGACTGGGCAGACGTGGTCGACGTTGTCACCGAACCGAAATTCACGCTCGTTGGCGATGGAGCCAACGTTCCCTGAGCCACACCGGTTCCACTGACCGCAATCGACGTCGAGGCCGAATTCTTCTTGCCGCCCCTCTTTGAGCTAGACGATGCCGTGATCGAGACCGAACCTGAAACTGTTCCGGTTGCGGACGGGGCAAAGACTACAGAAAAAGCGAGCGACTGCCCCGGGGCGAGCGAGTTGGACATGGCCAAGCCCGACACCGTGAACCCCTGCGGGACGCTGATTTTCGTCATGGTCACAGTTGTATTACTGCTGTTCGTAATGCTCGCGGCCTGAGTGCTCGTACTCCCTACCACAACACTTCCAAAATTCATGGACGAGGGAGTAACCGAGATCTGCAGCGCAGATGTTGGTGACGAGGATCCAGTTGCTGCCTGCAACTTCGGGAAACTCGCCGCAGTGATTGCTACCAGAACAACTACCCAAAAATAGTTTCCGAGACACCGTGGACCCAGGTCTTTCATCGGGGGAACCTCAACCGGGCAAATAGAGTCTGATCCTTTGGGCCGATTGCGATGTGACACTTCCGGCAATTGGGTTAATCGCAATTAATTGGGTTTAGCTTGTATTCTCAGCGGCATTCGATAGAGAGAACAGATACCCCTAGGGTAATGACGCTCCGGCGGAGGTTCACAGACGATCGTGTTGTTGAATATTGCAACACCTCGGAATTGCTTTACGTCAGGCCCCAACCTTTGGTGAAGCCAGCAGAAGAGCAACTCGGGTGCCATTTGTTTTGAGCCTTAGGTTGAGGCATTTAGAACTGTCTGGAAGAATTTTCAAGTGTAGGAACTACGCAGAAATGTGCACGAATTTTCTAGCGGCAGACTAATCCGTATAACCTAACCCTCACATTGCTTCTAGTAGTGTTTATTCGCCGCACATCTTGTTAGCGGCCACAACCACCCCACTCTGTTCTCCCCCCGTTGCAGGCGCGTCGGTCCGCAGAGCATCAGAACTGTCAGAGCCGGCGCGTCTGCACGGCGATATTCAAAGACTCGGATTATCGAGGCCGCCGGCTGCAACCTGCACACTTGGCGGGCCATGGAGCGGAGGGGACCTGCATCGGATAGCATGAACCGCGGATCACCTCGGCTGCACCGCCAATAGAAAAGAGCAATTGATTTAAATGCCCCTGTACCAACACAGGGGCATTTCTATTTTCCGGCTCAATGAGTTCACGACGCGATGGTCACACCCGCAGAAGGGACTAGATTGTCACGGCGTCATGCCAGTTCATCTTCGCGATTCTCACTGAACTGGCCAGCACTCACCGGGGACTTGCCTGTTGCTTTAGCTGCTTCTTTTTCGGAGTCCAGGTTTCTGGAGGCTAAAGCAGATAACACGAGTTCAACCCGATTGGAGACTCCCACCTTGTCGAAGATCCGCAGAAGCGATTTCTTGACGGTGTTCTCAGTGATGTTCATGTTTTGCGCAACTTCGCGATTTCCCATTCCTTCGGCCACCAGTTGCACCAGTTGTCTCTGTCGCGGGGTAAGCAAGCCTTCTCCCTTTGCGTTCGCGATCTGCACCAGAGATGATCCCTTGAACGTCTCGAGCAAGAGCAGAATCTGCTCATTGGTCGCCCACACCTGGTTGCGAAAAACGCACAGGATGCATTTTCGAAGTTCCGGAAGAGATGCTTGCTCCAGGGAGAAGAGGCCGCGCACACCGACACGAAAAGCGCGAACGACGGAGTCGTCCGACCACGCCTCCAACAATGCCACACCACGGACAGACGAACGGGACGATAACACTTCCCGCATTCCCGAGAACACTTGATTGATCTCACATTGTGAACTCTGCGCCCAAAGAAGAACGTCGGCAGGAAATGTCTTGAGAGCAGACTTGCATGCGAGCGGATTATTCTCGCAGTTCGCGATGCTGAATGTTCCATTGCGCTGCAATTCGCGCGTGAAGAGTTGTATGCGAATCAGATTGGAGTCTGCAATCAATACGCTGATGCGTTCGTCGGGATTAGCATGCCCGTTCATTGGCCAGACCGTATCTTCACCGTACTGAGATCGCTGGTTCTCTTGTTTACAATGGGACCTGGAATCTTGGAGTCTCAAGCGACTTGCCAGCGTGACGCGATATGGCACGACGGGGGAGGAAGTTCGAAGCCTTATCGCCCAAATCTTACCCCGGGCCACGCTTTGGCGAAGTTTTTTTTTTGCAATGATATATTTTTCTGAGAGGGGTCGCTCCAGATTTGGTTCATCCAACGCACATCCTCGCAATAATGATGGTTTGCCAGTCGAACGTGTACCATGCATGCTCAAAGGCGTTGCGGGGAGACGAGCATCAATCAGGGCAATAACAGCATCTGCAGCGACTTCAGCCCTCTTAGCGCCTGGTTCCTGAAGCGAATCTCTGGCGGCTTCGTGCGCAGCTTGCTGCTTCTCATTGCAATACGCGGATAGTTCGAGAACTCAGGAATGCGCTCTCGCTGGTCGGAGGTGTGACAGGTACTTAGCGATGGCAGAGATTAACTGCCGTTCAAGATGCTTCCATGGAATGGTTACATTGTTCGTACAGGTATCACGAAAGCGGTGGTTCTTGCATCCGCCGATGATTCGTTGAACTTCCCGCCGCAGACGCCGTTTTCCTGAGTGATGGCGACCACCTCATCTTCGCCGTGATCGCCCTTTAGGTTGGGATTTACCTGAACACGTCGAGGCTTTGCTGACACAGTTTATCGGCTCAAAAAGGCAAACGATTAGGCACAAGGACGCGGCAGCATCGGTATCCCGCGGCATCGCCAGAGCATCAAGTTCGTTTCCTGATAACCTGAACTTTGCGGAGGACCGATTGCCGCCGATCATCAATGCGCAAGAAATCTCGAAAGCCTTTGGCGCAAAGCCGCTCTTCGAGCATATTTCTTTCACGGTTTCAGAGGCAGACCGCATCGGTCTAATCGGGCCGAACGGGTCGGGAAAATCCACGCTAATGCGAATTCTTGCCGGGATCGAAGTATCAGATACTGGCACCTTATCCGTACGGAAGCGGTTACGGCTCAGTTACGTGGAGCAGAACTCAACATTCGCCGTCGGAGCAACCGTGCGTTCTGTCGTCGAGAATGCCCTGAAACGTTCGGCAATGGGAGGGACTGAATCTTCCGCTCACTTTGCGGAGATACTCGGGCGGGCGGGTTTCGACAATCTCGAACTCCAGGCGACCGCTCTGTCCGGCGGCTGGCAGAAGCGCCTCGCCATCGTGGAGGCGCTCGTTCAGGCGCCGGACATCCTGCTGCTCGATGAGCCCACGAATCACCTGGACCTCGCCGGAATCAAGTGGCTCGAAGATATCCTGGACCAGGCAGGATTCGCCTGCGTGGTCATCAGCCACGATCGCTACTTCCTGGAGAATGTGGCCACGGCGATGATGGAGCTCAGCCAGGTATATCCCGACGGTTTGCTGCGCGTGGATGGAAATTACAGCTCGTTCCTGGAGAAGAAAGAAGAGTTCCTTCACGCTCAGTCCAAGCACCAGGAGGCGCTCGAAAATCTGGTTCATTCGGAAATAGAGTGGCTTCGCCGGGGAGCAAAAGCCCGTACGCGAAAATCGAAGGCACGCATCAGTAAGGCCGGCGAACTGATCGGGGAACTTGCCGACTTGAATGCCAGGACAAGGAGCGCGACCACACAGATTGAGTTCTCAGCGACTGATCGAAAGACCAAGCACCTGATCGATCTGCAGGACGTTGCATTTGAAGTCGAAGGTCGTACACTCTTCGAACGACTGAACTTCATAGTCTCGGCCGGAATGCGAGTTGGGTTGGTCGGGCCGAACGGCAGCGGGAAGACGACCATGCTGCGAATGCTGCGGGGCGAAGTAGTTCCCACGCGAGGCGAAATTCGTCGAGCCGAATGGTTGCGCATCGTGTATTTCGACCAGAGCCGCCAACTTGACTTGAGCACAACTTTGCGCCGCGCTCTGGCGCCGGAAGGCGATTCTGTCGTGTATCAGGATCGACTCATTCACGTCGCTTCCTGGGCCGCGAAATTCCTGTTCACCGGCGAACAGCTGAGCCAGCCAGTCGAGCGGCTTTCCGGGGGCGAACGTGCCCGCGTGCTGATCGCGCAGCTTATGCTGCAACCCGCCGACATTCTTCTCTTGGATGAACCGACCAACGACCTTGACATTCCAACACTGGAAATCCTCGAACAGAGCCTGCTCGAATTCCGTGGATCAATCGTTCTTGTCACGCACGACCGGTACCTGCTTGATCGCGTGTCGACAGTCGTGCTGGGTCTTGATGGTCGAGGTGGCGCGGAAAGCTTTGCCGATTATCCTCAATGGGAGTCCTGGCAAGCGGAACGCTCGCGTACCTCGAATCAAGAGGGGCGACACCCAAGAATTTCCGAACGACCCACCCAAGGACCAAAGAAGCTTTCTTACCTGGAAGCGCGGGAATACGCCAATATTGAAGAGCGCATCACTTCGGCCGAGCAGGAACTAGAACGCAAACGAGCTCAACTGGAAAATCCGGCGATCGCCAGCGATGCAGCCAAACTGATTGCTGCCCAGGCCGAAATGGAAGCGGCGCAAGAGGCCTTGGATTCCCTTTATGCGCGCTGGGCGAAGCTGGAAGAGAAGGCAAGCAGCTTTCCCCACAGCTGATTTTAGCCGACCCGTCCCGTCTAATCTGCCGGGTGGTATTGGTTCCGGTTCACGGGCTGATGCGTTTGGCGCTGTTGGTAGCAGCAGGTTCTTGCGGTTGGAACTGCTGAAGCTCGTTTCCCAGACGTCCACATCGCAGCCCAGGATTACCGAGCACTTCCGCCCATTCGCGCAGATGTGGTTCACCAGAGCCTGCCAATGAGCAGGCCCTCCGCGCAGACTATTGTTTCTGGTGTCCCAACGATGCTTTACACGGCCATTTGCTTCGTATTACATCTAATTGAACGGAGAATTGCCCGTGTCGAGGAGAACGCGATGCAACTGAAACGGAGCATGGAAGTAACAACTGAGCCTATCGAAGGAGTGCCTGGTGTGACGGTGCGGTGGCTGTGGACCGCCAAAGATGGCGCCCCGAGTTTTGCCTTGCGTCTGTTCGAGATCGAGCCCAGAGCGGCTACGCCGCAGCACTCTCACAGTCATGAGCATGAGGTATATGTGCTCAGCGGGAAGGGCTTGGTTCGAGGCAAATCGGGACAAAGTAGCTTGGTTGCAGGAGATACGGTGCTGGTACTGCCGCACGACGAACACCAGTTTCTTAACACTGGGAATGAGCCTCTTCGATTCCTTTGTGCCATTCCCTTGCCTTCACAGCCGGCGAAATAATCCGCGGCCTGGGGCTGAACTGTCGTGGGTGGCCGATGCATCGACGGTTAGCCGCGGGCTTCCGCTGTTTCGACGACTAGCGTTCGGAGATTGGTCAACATATCGGCGACTGTCTTACCGAGGTCAAATTCCGGCCTCCACCCCCACTCTTCGCGGGAACAACTGTCATCAATACTCTTCGGCCACGAATCTGCGATCTTCTGACGGGCGTCTGGCCTGTATGTGCACACGAAGTTTGGCAGATGGCGTTTGATCTCCCTCGCCAACTCTTCGGCGGAGAAACTCATGGCGGCGAGGTTATAGCCGAGATGGGTGCTAAGCCGCGAGCGTGAAGCCGCCATGAATTCAATGACTGCGCGGACGGCATCGGGCATGTACATCATGGGGAGGACTGTATCGGCAGAAACAAAGCACTGATAACGCCCCTCGCGGAGCGCGTCATGGAAGATCGCCACCGCGTAGTCCGTAGTGCCACCTCCCGGTGGCGTCTTCCAACTGATGATCCCGGGAAATCTGAGACATCGAACATCGAGGCCGTATTTCACGAAGTAATAGTTGCAGAGAAGTTCGCCCGCAACCTTGGTGATGCCGTACATCGTGTTGGGGTCCATGACCGTGAGTTGCTGAGTTTGAATGCGAGGCGTATGGGGCCCAAAGGCGGCGATGGAGCTTGGCCAGAACACCTTTTCCATTTGGTGCCGCACGGCAAGATCGAGCACACTCCTGAGGCTCTCGATGTTTACGGACCAGGCAAGAGACGGATTCTGCTCGCCCGTCGCGGAAAGAATCGAGACCAGGTGGTAGATGGACCCGATGTTGTGCTTCCGAATGATGTTTTCCAACGCGTCACGATTCGTAGCGTCGGCGAGTTCAAAGGGGCCCGAGCCTTCGTCCACTGGCTTGATGTCACAGGCGACTACGTTCTCTGGTCCATATCGCTCGCGCAGCACAGGCACAAGTTCGGAGCCGATTTGGCCCGATGATCCGGTGACGAGAATCCTTCGATCTACCTTTGCCATGGTGGCTGCCCTCCCGACATTGTCAAATTCATGAAGTCTTCCCCGCTCGTTCTTGCATCGTCCTCCAACTTAGATTATTCGACACGATTGGGAGGGTGCCGTGATCGATATCACTGTCCAACAGGTTTGTGCACCATTGTGGACAAGGCGAAGGGGGTGCCAATTACCCTTTCGCCTTGTTCTTTGAGAACTAGTTCGAACCGCTCGCGGTCGATGAATTCGCGGGCGATTTGGTCATTTGCTCGAGCATGTTGGCGGCTTCTTCGATTGCCTTCGCGGAGTTTTGCAGCACCTCTCCGACTTGTGCCGCACCCTGCTCCGCCTGCGCCCATCTCTTCATCTCAAGCGCCTCCCGAATCGCGGGGAGGGTTTTTACGCCGTATCCGGTATAGGCGCCGGGAGCGTAGATCATGTTCTTGAAGTAGGGGCGATCCGCCAAGCCCCGTTCGTCGAGGAAGGCCTGCCAGCACTGGATGAGCTGCTGGTTGAGCTTGTCGACGGATGCATTCGCGAAGGTCTCGCCGCCATTCTTTTCCGCTGCCGTCAAGGCTTTTTCGAAGCGCTTGGCCGCGGTGGTGAATGCGGCAGAACCGTTATCCAGGGGCGCGAAGTTCAGGAACGGAGGTACATCAGCGCGATCCGGAGGCCCTAGCGGCTTCAGTGGGTCGGAACTCGCCGTGAATACACCTTCGTCCAACTCGGTATTGGTTTCTTTTGCTTTCGATTGGCTCTTGTCGAACAATTCATGAATTTCCTTGTCGTAGCGGGCAATGGTGTCCGCCATATCGCCGAAGCTGACAGGAATCATTTCGGCATCGGCCATGCGCATGACGGCGGTACCGGCAGTCTGCGCGAGAGCGCGCCCGTAAACAAACTTGGTATCGGAGAAATGCGTGTACCAGTAGAAATCGTCATAGATCGAATGGTAGATGCCACCGTCGTCCTCCCCACCGAAGCCGAGGTTCAGCGCAGGCACGCCGGCGTGGTCGAGGAAGGGCGCGTAATCCGAACCATCTCCGAGGGGACTGATGCGAACATCGGTGCGCGTGCGGAGTTCGGAGCGGGTTTCGCCCTCTTTCGTAGCCGAGATGCGGTGCAGGCGGGCGCGCTCCCAGACGCTGATGTTCTTTTCGGGATCATTAACGTCCTTGGCTACGTTATTGATGAAATGTTCCAGCGTGTGCTCCCCAGAGGCAAAGAGATAGCCGCGGCCGGAACCGTCCGAGTTAACGTACATAACCGCGTGTTTGCGCAAGTCGGCGAGATGGGCTTCGACGAATTCGGTCGAGCCGAGCAGGCCGGGCTCTTCACCATCCCAAGCGATGTAGGTGATGGTTCGCTTGGGGCGCCAACCCTGCTTTACGAGCTCGCCGAGCGAACGAGCCTCCTCGAGTTCGGCGACGAGTCCGGAGATCGGGTCTTCGGCACCGTTGACCCAGGCGTCATAGTGATTGCCGCGCATGACCCACTCATCTGGATACTGCGAACCACGGATCGTCGCGACGATATCGTTGATCGGTTTGATGTCCCAGTTCGACGTCACCTTCAGATGAACGCGAGCGGGACCCGGACCGATGTGATAGGTGATGGGCAAACTGCCGGCCCAGTTTTCGGGAGCGGTTCGACCTCCGATCGCAGCCAAAAGAGGCTGGGCGTCCGCGTAAGAAATCGGCAGGACGGGAATCTTGATGATGGTCTTGGCTTCGGAGATCGGGACACGCTTGGCGTCCTTGGTGGAGGCATAGCCCGGAGTCAACGGGTCGCCCGGATAATCCGTATCCATCACACTGCCGCGCTGCACGCCATCTTTAGGGCGCATTGGGCCAACGGGAAAGACATCGCCTTGCGTGTAACCGTCATCGGCGGGATCGGAGTAGATGATGCAGCCGATCGCACCGTGCTCGGCGGCAACTTTCGGCTTGATGCCACGCCAGGATCTGCCGTACCGGGCGATCACGATGGCGCCTTTGACGGAAATTCCCATGCGATCCAGCATTTCGTAATCTTCGCGCAGACCGTAATTCACATATACAAGCGGGGCGGTCACATCGCCGTCGACCGCGTAGGCGTTGTAAGTCGGCAACTGCTCGGCAGTCTGGTTCGACGTCGGGTCCCCGGGAACCGGCGGTTCCTGAAGTTTTGCCGTGAACTTGCTCGGAGCAACCAGTTCGAGCACGCGCTCTTTCGGCGTAGGGAACAACACATAGTAGGTCTCGACGTGGGTGTCGAAGCCCCACTGCTTGAACTGCGATGCCAGCCAGTCGGCGTTCTCCTGCTGGTATGGCTGGCCGACCGCGTGAGGACGCGCACTGAGGCGCTGCATGTATTGGCGCATGAGATCCGGTGAAGGAAGGTTGCGGAATTTTTCCTCCCACTGGCGTTCGGTTGCAGCCGCGGAGTTCGAATAGCCGGTAAGGATTGAGTTGGAAGGGGTGGATTTGGCCGTGTCAATTTGCTGGCTGAATCCGCAGATGGAGATAACAAGAACGGAGCAGAGCAAGAGTTTCGCGCGCAAGAGAAGATCCCCCGGTGCCTGAAAAGTTTTTTTAAAGCGAGCGAGGCCGAATTATACGCCCATTGGGTACGAATGTAAGTGTGTGCGATACTACGAGGCTTTCTCCCGGAGGAGTCTCGTGAAACACTTCACAACCTTTGTCGGTGTAATCGCAGTCGCCTTCATCAGCATCGTATCCGTATCCGCGTCAGCACAAGTTGCGGCGGAGAAACCCCGTATAACTCTCGACGAGTTTTTCAATTACGTCGATTACACCGGGCTGAACCTCGCTCCCGACGGCAAAGCCCTACTGATCGGGACGGAGCGCTCCGACTGGGGCCACAACCGATTTCGTAAGGACCTCTGGTTGTGGCGCGAAGGCATGACTGCGCCGATCCTGCTGACTAACTCTGGCCGCGATACCGACGCGCGCTGGTCACCGGACGGGAAATGGATTGCTTTTCTCAGCGAAAGGCCGACAGAGCCCGAGCCTCAGCCAGGTACACAACCGGTTCCCAACGAAGCACGACCTACGGCGCCTCCCAATCCTAAGCCGCAGGGCCGCGACGAGGATGAGCAGCCTGCCGCGAAAACAATCACGCAGCTGTATTTGATATCGACATCCGGCGGCGAAGCATTTCCCGTAACTCGCGGGATTGAGTCGGTACATGAATTCGCATGGTCTCCGGATTCGCAAATGTTGTATTTCGCGACGCGCACTCCATGGAGCAAGCAGAAGCGCGATGCCTACAAAGCGGAGTGGAAGGACGTCGTGCAGTACCGGGAATCGGAGCGCGGAGACGTTGTCGCGCGCATCCGGGTAACCGACGCAGTGGCGCGCCAATCTGCGATCAGCGAACTCGAGACTAAGCCGGAGATCAAAAAGGAGGGGGAAACGGCAGAAACGCCCGGAGCCGAACCCGTTACAACTACCCCTTTCAAAGTCGACGACCTCGTGGCGTCTCCGGATGGGAGCTCTATTGCGTTCACGACCGATTCAGTATCGGGGCGCGTGGAAGGCGTCTCCGATTACGAGATCTACCTGGCTCCTGCGAATGGAGGCTCGCCACGGCGGCTCACCAATAATGAGGCGGTGGAGTCGGACTTGCATTGGTCTCCCGACTCGCAACACATTCTCTTCTCGGTCGGTTCGGGGTCTATCGAGAAACATTACGAGCACATCCAAAACCGTATCTACTCCATCGATGTGAAGGACGGGAAGGTCCAGCGCTGGGCTGGTTCCTTCGGCGGCAACGTCGAGCACTGGGAACTTGCTCCCGATGGCAGCGTCGTCTCTTCCGCGCGTCTCGGCACCAACGTCGCTATGTATACCGAGGCCAGTGCTGCGGCCAGGTTCCGCGAACTGCCATCGTGGAAAGGAACGTACAAACGGCTCGCGACAGCAACCCACTCAAACCGTGTTGCCTTCGTTTTCAGCGCGCTTGGTCGGCCGGGTGAGGTCTATATTGCCGACAGCCCGCAAGCACTGGAAACGGCGAAGCCAGTAACTGCATTCAACAAGTTATTCACGGAACGTGCACTGCCGCAGGGCAAGACCTATACATGGAAAGCAGACGATGGCCGGCAGATTGAGGGAATGCTGCTCTATCCGCCGGGAAAGTTCGAGGCAAAACACCTCCCGATGTTCCTGCTGATTCATGGCGGCCCGGAAGATGCCGACGGCGATCAGTTCGGAGCCGATTGGTATGACTGGGGGATCCTTGCCGCGACGCAGGGCTACCTCGTGTTTCGTCCCAACTACCGCGGCTCGACCGGATATGGGGACGATTTTATGCGCGAGATTGTTCCGCACATTGTGTCGCGTCCCGGCAAAGACATCCTCGAAGGCGTCGACGCACTGGTCCGCGACGGCATTGCCGATCCGGACCGGCTGTTTATTGGCGGTTACAGCTATGGTGGCTACATGACCAACTGGCTGATCACGCAAACGACGCGTTTCAAAGCGGCAGTCACCGGCGCAGGCGCCATCGAACACGCCGCGAACTGGGGCAACGATGACCTGACATTCGATGATGCGTGGTATCTCGGCGGCACCCCTTGGGAGAACGAGAACGTCTACAACGAAGAAGCCGCACTCTGGCAAATCAATAAAGTGAAGACTCCTACCCACATGGTTGCCGGCGCCGACGATATACGCGTTTCGGTCGCCGAGGACTACTTGCTCGAGCGCGCACTGCACACGCTGAACGTGCCCTCGACACTACTGATTTTCCCCGGCGAGGGACATTCGCTGGCAAAGAACCCTTGGCATGGGAAGATCAAAGTGCGCGAGGAAATCAAGTGGCTCCAGAAATATGGGGGGCCTAAGCCGTAACCGCGTTTTGGTTCAGCAAAAAGAAGAACAGCCTCATCGGAGGAAGATCCCGACGAGGCTGTTCGTTTCTGGAGAGAGCAGTGGGATTGAGAGCAGCAGAGGCGCTCCGGTCAGCAGAGCGCCTCTGGATTCAACATACGGATTTTATGGTACCGGCTGGCGGCCGTCCTTGCAGAAGGCCTCGCAGATTGCGTGGGCAACATAGCCGGCAGCGGTGGCGAAGGCTCGTCCTGCCTGATCCATCACTCCGGTGGCGGGCGAAACTCCTTCTGTAATGATGCCGCCGTCCCAGCCGCTTCGACGCAGAATCTTGAGTGCCTGGTCGCGGCCCTTGGCGAGCCTGAGGTGGTCGGCGACTTCCCACGATGTTGTGAAGGGCAGCCGGTAACTCCCCGGCAATCCGTATGGCTCATCTGAGTAGGAATATTGATAGTTGTTTGAGTGAAGCCAGTCGTAGGTGCGCACGAAAAGGGGATCGCTCTCGGAGATAAAGCCGAGCGCCGGCAATTTCATCAGCGATCCCGGCGGAACATCGACAAACAGATGTTTCTTTCCGTCAGTCGCGTCGGCGAAGATCAGGCCCGTGGCTCCCGGCGGCGTCGCAACCGTCTCCTGCAGGATCGCTTTCTTCAGTAACGCCGCACGCTGGGTAAGATCGCGAGCGGTGTTCGCATCTTTCAATCCTTCGAAAAGATCCGCCATGTCCAGCAGCGCACGCCAGGTCAGAACGTTGCTGTAAGTGTTGAACGGCAGTTTCTGGTATTCATCCTGGGAATCCTGCAGTGTGGAATAGAGGCCCGTCGCAGGATCAAACCGCGAAAGCAACCTGTCGCGCAGCATGACCAGAGCGTCTCGATGCGCGGTGAGGAAGCCAGTATCGTTCGTCTTCTTTACGTAGTCGCCGAGCGCGATAACCGGCGCGACCGCCTCATCCAGTTGGAAGCCGTCTTCAAGGACAATGCCGTCAATGAATCGGCTATGGATTCCTGTGTTCCGCAACTGGATCGTCAGTGCATAATCGAGCGCATCGCGTGCCATGCCAGGGTCGATATCGAGCAGGCCGGGGAAACTCCACAGCATCGCGTCGCGATCCCAGTACGCCGCCGAAACGTAATATCGCGGGCTTCGCGACGTTGCGCCAACAAGTTGTTCCGTGTCGATCGTCCTTCCCCACGCGTAAAGTGCCGTAAAGAGGAAATTGCGATTCATCAACAGGTCGAGATCCGGCTGCCCGGTAGTGCGTGTGCGCTTGCGGCACCATGCGGCGGCTTCGTCGATCAACGCGTCCGCGCCATTTCGATCGAGCAATTCGACCAGGGCCTTCGCGTTATGTGCCGCGCTGAATTCCTCGACTCCGGCAGCAAGAACAAAATTGACTTCCGTCGATGAGCCAGGCGCGAGTGTGACCGACTTGTGCGCGTCCGACATCGGCGCATGCTCCGCCGGAGGACCGTTCCACGTCGTTTGCGATCCCGGGTGAACGAATGCCCACGCAAACTTTGTGTCATCTGTTACAAACGCGAAGGTCTCCCCATCGGCGACCCATGGCGCAGGAACGATGGTGCGGTCGCCACGAAGCGCCACCGGTAGATAGGTGACGCGATCCAGCGCCCCCCATGAGGCTTTCGCACCAAGAACCACGGATGTCTGCGCCTTGCCACGATTCGTGGCCTTGATGTTCAGGAACGCGCCGCGTGAACCCGGTGGAGCGCAGTAGGTGAACGTGAATTCGATATCTCCCACGCTGAACTTCGCCGTCGGAACCCAGTACTCGATCAACTCCCACGAGAGGTTCCGAATCGCGACTGTCTTTCCGTCCACCTGAACATATGGACCTAACGCCGGCGAATTGCCGTCGCCTGAGACCTGCAGCAGGCCACGGTCACGCATGGAGAGCACGTTGAAGTTTACGAGTGCCGCATCGGACGCGCGGATGGTCGGCAAGGCGATCCATTCGTTACCCGTCGGGATGACGTCATCAGCGCCAAGCGTAATGGGAATCCGACGCGGAGTTTCGGCAGCAAATGCCGCTGTTCCAAGTAAACAGAACAGAATCAGCATCTTCAGAAAGATGGCAAAACGAAACGTTGTGCTGTTCACGAGTTTTTCCAGGGCTGATCAAACTATACTTCGCCGGTGCCTTTTGCGGCAGTGCAGATGTAGATTTCCGGAGCGATACCGGTGCGGGCCTTATATCCGTGATTTCAATATCTCGTCACACTGATCGAGCCCCTAGTCGCTCAAGCTCAGTTCCAATCCAGCCGCGCCGAGCGACTTGGTCCGAATCTCCGAGCAATTGCGCAGGATCCAGTTGGCCCCCGCATCGCGCAGTTCCTTTTCGCCAGTAATGGTTCCGAAGGCGATCACTCTCATTCCCGCAGCCTTGCCCGCCCGAATTCCGGCGGGAGCATCTTCAACCACGATGCAGCGTTCGGCGGCAAATCCCAGGCGCTTTGCCCCTTGAAGATATGGCTCAGGATGAGGCTTTCCATTAGAAACATCGGTGGATGCTATGAAAAACTTGGGTCGCGGTAGACCAGCGGCGTCGATCCGCACCTTCGCCAGCGGCCTGGTACAGGAGGTCACGATGGCCCAGCGATCTGGGGGCAGGCTTCTCAGCAGTTCCAATGCTCCTGGGAGAGGAACGATTCCTTCGATGTCCTCAATTTCCGCTCGTTCGACCAGCGTATTTTCGGCTTCATGGTTCGCGTTGGGGAGATACTCCCGCAGGGTCACGATGCTCGGCCGTCCATGAGCGCGCTGCACGACTTCGTGGGGCTCGAACCCATGGACCTCGGCCCAGCGCGTCCAGACTCGCTCTACCGCCGGGGTGGAGTCGATGAGAACACCGTCGAGATCGAACAGAACAGCTTCGCAGGAAACCTGGGACATACCTCACGATAACAAATCAGGCCAGTTGACGAGACCGAACCGGGTGCCGGTTTTTACAATTTGGATACGCTACCCGGCACCAACCGGGCGTATCATGAATGAAGGCGAATGTAGGCAAGGTGGGCGGGGTGCCCTATGCGGTCTGCCTTTCTGAGTTTCGTAGCGATTCTGTTGGCCGTGCCGGGCTTGGCACAGATGCGATCCACGATCTCTGCCGGTCCCATCCGCGGAGGCCGTCCACATCCTCCGGGCGTCATTCTACGATCAGGCTTCGGCCACCATTTCCGCGCCAACCGCTTTGGACCGGTAGTTTACCCGTTTGGCCTTTACGACGGTTTCTATGGTTACGACCAAGCGTACCCCGAAGTGATCGAACAGCCCGCGCCGCCCGTCGTAGTAGTTCGTGATGAGCGCCCTGCGCCTGTGGCAGCACCCATCCAAATCACCCCCGTGGAACCACCAAAGATGATCGAGGTCCCCGACGTGGTTGTAGCACGCGCTGCTGCTTCGACAAGAACTCCGCAGGCGATTTTCATCCTTTCGAACGGGCGAAAGCTCGAGGCCCGGAACTACACGGTCACGGATTCGCTGCTGATCATCAAAGAACCATACCGTACCGCCATACAGGTACCGCTCAGCCAACTCAATGTGGACGCGACGCTGGCGGAGAATCACCAGCGCGGACTGGACCTGCAGATTCCTGAGAGCAAAAGCGAAATCCTCCTCGGCTTCTAGCTGGTTTGAAACCACTCTATCGCGGGAAACGTAACCTCTGGGGCATTGCTGTCTCCGGGGAATCCTGAATATTCACATTGGTCTTTGCCCGCCCCGAATGCTAAAGTGCCCGCCGAGCGCGTACTCTCGCGAATCCTCCCATGCCTGAAAGTGTAGTGGTCGCGGCCGGTTTCCTTCTTCTCTCCCTCGGACTGTTCGTGTTCTTGATCGGCTTCATGGACTGGTATGACCAGCGTCTGCTGGAGTGCACCCCGATCAGCCGTTGCCGGGGCGCTGCCCTCGGACGAGTCGTGATCAGCGG
>JAVUPY010000092.1 GCA_032252755.1 Terriglobia bacterium | reverse complement strand
TGCAGCTTCTTCCGCGACCAATGTACGGTCAAGAGTTCCGCTAAACGAAAGGGCTCCGCAAGATGAAAATGGCGTTGTCTTCAATCGTCCTCGCGGCAGTGTCGTCGATGAGTGTGGCCGCGACGACCAAGGTGAAAAGTCGGCTCTGCGCCAGCTTTCCGGACGCAGGCGGCAACCAAGCACGCGTGGATGCTGCCCCGTTTCCCAATACCTAGACCCGATTTGGGCCCTCCAACTCTCGAAGACAAGCCCCGAGCAGCGTTAGATTCGGATTGCCCACAGACAGGGCGGAACTCGCGTCGGTCCGCGTTAAAGCTTGGCTGCCTGTGACTATCATCACTGCTTGCCCGCGGTAATAGGACTAGATTGGGTAGACAGATAGGATCTCCTCCCCCCGCTCGGATTGAGGTCTTCATCATCTCTCTCCATCGAGCCCATCACGAGGTGACCTGATGCATGAGGGAAATGGCACATCCGGCAACTCTTCTCCAATTGCCCCGCAGGCCCGCCGACCAGGTTCAGCACGATGGCTTCATGTGATCCTCTTTGCCATCGGACTTGTGGGATGGGCTGCTTTCATCCTCGCCTGTGTCGGTGGTCCGAGTTGGAGTCCCAATGGCTCCAAAATCCTCTTTGGGTATCGCGATATCGAGAACTCCCGAATCGCCATCGCAGTGTATGACCGCGCGACACATACTGCGAGAACAATCTTCGTTCGGCAATTAGTCGATGTGAACAAAGACGACGACGTGATTTTGTTTCCTGCATGGCAGGCGGATGGGATTACAGCTCTGATCGCCAGCTCAAAAGATGATGGCGACACCGATTGCGTGGTGATATCGATCCCCGTCAACAGGAAATCGCCCGTGCAGGCTTATAATCTCGGCCCAAAAGTCGCTTGCTGGACACCCACGATGGTGCCGCAATTGGATAAGAAGGTGTATCTCGGCGGCCGTGACGGTTTGCACTGGATCAATCTTGTCACCGGAGAAATCGGATCCAGCACCATCCCGGACGGCACCGGCTTCATCTCGGAACACCACGGTGAGTTGCTTTATGTGCGTGATATCTCGCGCTCCGCCGCTACTACAGAGGATAAGGACGCGACGGAAAGCGGTTGGGAGTTCGGCCGGATTGATCTGAAAGAAGTCACCCTGAAGCCCAACTTCACACTCTGGAAGTCCGAGATTGGCGGTATCGATCTGGGCGATGCTCTTATTGTTGCTTGGGAGCCCGACAGTACGCGTATGGCGATGATCGGGGACAAGGACGATGTGTACAAGATAGTGTTTCTGGATGAAAAGAAGGGTTTGCTCGGCACACTCTCTCCTGATTTTGGCGGCAAGGTTGTGCGATTGGGAAACCTGGTCTGGTCGCGCGACGGCAAGACATTGTATGCTTCCGCAATCACAATGGATGAGAAGGAAAAGGCGACTGGCTACTGGCTTGCCGAAATCCCTGTCGCTGGAACCCCTGCACGCTTGACGAAGATCGCCAATATCAATGCGATGGACATTGAAGGCTTGGGGCCCCAATTGATGACAAGCATGCGAGTTTCATTGTCTCCGGATGGGAATTGGATTGCCGCTACCCCCGCTTATCTCGGCAAAGACAATATCGCCGATGCCGACCGGGCCTTGTTCCTGATCGATGTGCAACATCCGGCACATCACATCACGCGCATTCATGTCCCACAAGCGCAGAAAACCGCACCGCACGCGGCCACGACAAAGTGATGAACTTCCTGCGCGCTCTCTTCTCTTTCGTTTGCGGTCAGCAACACTGCTGGACACTCGGTGGCCAGACGCTGCCGTTTTGCCAGCGTTGCACCGGATTGTATGTCGGTGCATTCTGCGCCCTCATCCTCATCCTGATCTTTCGCCTGCGCCCCCGTCCATTTCTCTACTGGGTCCACGGTATTTGCATGCTCATCATGTTTCCATTTGGATTTCATTTCGTTGCTCATGGCGGCCTCATGCGAACATTCACCGGCGCGCTGTTCGGCTTTGGACTCGTTTACTACCTGGCGTTGAATCCGATGACCCTCTGGGACAAATGGAAAACCAATAGCGCTTCAAGAGTCAGCGCTTACTTCTTGCTCATCGCCACGCTAATCGCGCTCTTGTTATTCGCGGTGCGTACAGGCGGCAGAATTACGGCAATCGTTCTCGCCGGCCTTGGAACTGTCGGATTCATCGATCTCAGCTTGCTCACAGTGATGAATTTCGTCGTTCTCCCGGCAACACTACGGGCCCTGCGCCCCCACTCTGAGCTCTCTTCGCAATGAAGCCACTTTTTCTTTTTGTGCGCCCTCCGCGCCCTTTGTGGCCATTCAACGGTCCGAGTACCGCGTTCTGGCCGCCGCTTGCTTTTGCTTCAATGGCAGCTGCTCTGCGCGAAAAGCTGCCAAATCTGCGCGTGGCAATTCTCGACGCCCCTGCGCTGTCGATGGGCTGGAGCACGCTGACCCAACATCTTCGATCTCTGCAACCCGAATACATCGGGATTGGAGAAGAGGCAGTCAGCTGCGTCGAAGGACTTCGCATCGCCAGGCTTGCCCATGAACTGAGAGCCCGGGTTGTCGCAGGCGGATGTTTCTTTTCCAACGTAGCTCCGCAGGTTCTTGCGACAGGTCTTGTGGACGTCGTCGTTCACGGCGAAGGCGAACTGACCATCGTCGAATTGGCGCAGGCCCTCTTGGAGAACGATCCCAAAGCGCTCCGCGCAGTCGCAGGCATCTCCTTTCTCGACCGTGAGGAAGTCGTCTTCACCGGCTGGCGCGAACTCGTGGCCAATCTTGATGACCTCCCGTTTCCTGCATACGACCTCCTCCCAATGGAGAAGTACGGAGGCAGGAGTCGACATCACACTAACTTCGCCAGCATCGAGTCGGCTCGAGGATGCACCCATGGCTGCCATTTCTGCATTCTTTGGCGCCAGATGGGGCGTATTCATGCTGATCGGCCTGTACCATACCTTCGTGTCAAGTCCCCTGAACGCTTGCTGGAAGAGGTTCGTATTCTCATGGACCGGTTTCAGCGACGCTATCTGGGCTGGGTCGATCCGTGCTTCAATGCCGACCCGCAGACTGGAGCCCGTCTGGCAGAACTCATGCTCAGAGAAGATCGGATCATTGGACAGAGTGCCTGGGTCCGGGCAGACTACGTAGTTCGCGATCACGCTTCAGGTGCGCTGAAACTCTGTTGCGAATCCGGCTGGAACGAGGCGTATCTTGGCATCGAGCGGCTGGATCCCGCCGAACTCGCTCGGCTCGGCAAAGGAAATCTCAACGGTGAGGCTGCGCGTGCAGCAGAGATTCTACATTCCAAGTACGCCCAGGTAGTGACATTCGGGAGTCTCATCTACGGTCTTCCTTGGGACACACCACAGACCGTGCGGGCTCTTTTCGATTCCGCACAACAACTGCCGCTGGACGAGATCTTCTTCATCCCGTTTACTCCACTGCCTGGAACGAAGTTTTGGGAGCCGCAAATGTGGGACCCCACAGGGGAGAAGTTCCGAAGCATTGACTTCATACTGCGGCCCGGTTCCGGCGAGGCAATGGCAGAACTCTCCTCCGAGATCGCGTGGAGCTACCTGTTCCGCTGGACCCCAAACAGGCTCAGCAAAATGGGAGTTGGCCTCATGGCGCGCGATCCCCGCCGCCGCGGCATTATCCGGCACATCCTTCAGCGCACGATACCACTGTTGTTCCCGGTGGCATTCCATCGAAAA